>JABFRE010000054.1 GCA_013141325.1 Novosphingobium sp. | reverse complement strand
GGCTGCCGGTGCGGGGCCGGGGGGCAGGATGTTCTGCGGCTGGCCGGCGGCATTGGCCGCAGCCGGCAGGGCCAGCAGCGCGGCGACGACCAGGCCTGCCCCGCGTGAACCCAGACCCTCAATGCCCCTATACGCCATGACCGACTCCAGCGGGATGAATGTGCGGGCCCAGCGCCCACGCGCCTTCCGCGCGCGGACCTTTTGCCCGTTAACCCGCCCTGCTTCAAGCACCACGCCTGTCGCCAGTCTGAATTTGCGGCAGAAATCCCCCGCAAAAAGGGCCGGACCCGCGTCGCAGCGCAGACCCGGCCCTCAGGCTATCCGGACGCACCGGGTCGCGAAGCCCGTCCGGTTCTCTCCGGCGAGAGGCCGGAAAAGCGCGTTAGCGGCGGATCACATCCGCACGATGCCGCTGATCAGCTTGCCAAAACTGGCCGGGCCGCGGTTGGTGGCGGTCCCGGGATCGTGCTTCCACTGGCACATCGGCTTGAGCGATCCGGCATAGCCCGCCGCAGTCCAGCTCCACGCTTTGCATTCGCCCAGTTCCGCACAGCGCTTCATGCAATAGTCGCCGCCGTCGTTGATCGTCTCGAAGGTCGCATAGCTCGCCCCGGCGAGCTCCACGCCCTGCGCCGGAGACAGCCGGTGATGGCCGTCGGCAAAGGGGAACCATTTGCTGCGGGCCAGAGTGTCGGCTTCGAGGTCGGCCGGAAGCGGCAGGGTCCATTCCAGCATGAACCGCTGATCGGCATTGCTGTTGCAGCCCCACTTGATGAAATCCGAGTTGATCTCGCGCGAGGCGCCGCGCGCGGCGATGCAGTCCGGGCTTTCGGGATTGCTTGCGGAAAACCGAAATTCCCATGCGTCGGCGGCAACCTTCACCACGTCGAACCGCTGGTCGTCGTTGCCCGCACCGGTCCAGCCGGCCCCGCTTGGCACCTCGCATCCGCGCGCCTCGATCCGGGCCGGGCCGGCGATCACGCCTGGCGCGACCGTCAGGCAGTTGGAAATCTGTCCAGGCACGGCGGTGCGGCCGTTGAAGCGGATCGCACGAAAGATGCGGACGGTATAGCCCCCCGCCGGATGCGGAATAAGGGCGTACAGGTTCGAATTCTCTTCCAGCCGCCCGCGAACTTCGGGGCAGGAATATTGCGTGAGCCGATCCTGCTCGTCCGGCCAGTAGCCGGTCTGGATCAGCAGGCAATTGCCCGAATGGAGCACCCGCATGCGGTAGATCCCGGGTTGCGGCCCGCGGCGCGGATAGAGCGCCGTGCGCTGCTCTGCGGTCAGCTCGCTGCGCACCAGAGCATTGGGAAGAGCCGTGATGGTACGGACGGTATCCATCGAAACGGCCTGCCCGACGTCGTCCTGTGCGGACACCGCGCCGCTGAGCCCCGCAAGCGCGGCCGTGCCAAGCGCCAGTATCGTCGTGAATCGCATCGTGCTCTCTCCTGCGCGCTATTCAGGACATCCTTGTCGCAGGCGGGCACAGCGCTGGCGCTACCCGTTTGAGTAGCGTGGAAATCAGGAAATCGGGCTGGGAAGATCGGCCACGGGCAGGCCGCTGGCCCAGTTCACCGGCGAATTGGCGATCAGGTGGACCAGCTGGGCCTGACGGTTGGTTCCGGTCTTGGCGAAGGCGCCCTTCAGCAGGAACCGTGCAGCGTTCATCGACACGCCGCGCAGCTCGCAATAGTCGTCCAGCGATCCGCCTTCGGCCAGCAACACCGCCAGCCGCGCCTCGGCATGGGTCAGGCCGAACCATTCGCGCACCCGGTCGACCGCCTCTTCGCTGACCCTGGGATTGTTGGCCGCCACCACCATGATCCGCGCCAAGCCCTGGCCGGTATCGGCGCCGCCGATCCGTTCAGGATCGATCCGCATGGCCATGGCGGCCAGCACCTGCCCATCCTGATCGGCCAGGCGGAAGGCATGGCAGTGCACGCCGCCGTCAGGATCCGCCAGCCGCCGCAGCGTTTCGTGCACCGCGCCGCTGCCCAGCCGGATCCGCCCGCCGGCGTCTTCCAGCCGCAAGGTTTCGATCAAGGCGCGCGCCGGGGCGTTGGCATAGGCCAGTTCGAACCGTTCGGTCAGCATCAGCACCGCCGAAGGCGCCCGGTCGAGCGCGGCGGCCGAATGGGCAGCGGCCAGCTCGGCCTCGCCAATCCGCCGCGCTATCCGCACAGCGCGCTGGACGTGCGGGATCAGCAACCCCACCGCCTCTTGCAGCCGGGTCACCGGGCCGTTGTCCGGTCCCGGCAGGCACAGGCCCAGGTGGTCGCGGCTCTGCCGGTCAAGCGAGGCGATCAGCGCCACCTGCATATCGAACATCGCCAGATAGTCGCGGAAGAACGGCGTCGCGAGGAAATCGGCCCGGGCAATCAGACTGTCCGAATGGACCACCGAACCGATTGGCAGGCCGTGTCCCCGCACGCTCCATTCGTTGCGCCCGGCAAACAGCTGGACATAACCGGCGCGGGCCATTTCATGCACTCCGCTGGCCGCCAGAAAGCGTCCGCCGCCCGGATCGATCCGTTCCCAGACCAGCATCGCCACGTCCCAACGCGGCGTGCCGAACCGGCTGACCAGCCCGGTTAGCGCCGTGTCCCAGTGGGACGGCGAGAGCGAGGCCTCATAAATGTCGGAAACGACTGCGCTGAAGTCTGCGGTGTCCAGCAGGCCGGTCATGATCTCGGCGGGTATCACGCCCCTACCCGTTTGGGTAGCGATTCCTGCGCGGCAACTGGCAAGAACGCGGTCCCGATACTCCTGCTGAAAGGACAGCCATGCTCCCGCGCCTTCTTGCCCCGTTTCCGCTCGTCCTGCTCGCCGCCTGCGGCGGGGGAACCGACGATTCGGCGCCGGCTGGGTCACCCGCAGCTTCACCCGGTGCCGCCGCGCCTTCGGCTCTGACTGCGCCGGCCGCAGCGGTCTCGGCGATCGATCCGGCCCGGCTTGCCGATCCCTGCCAGTTCAAACCCGCCGAGATCACCGCCACGCTTGGCCTGGCGGTCGACAGCACCGAACCCGCGACGATGGGAGCCATGCTGGGCTGCAGCTACAAGGGCGCCAAGGGCATGGTGCGGCTCAACCTGATCGTCCACGATCCTGTCTATTTCGCGCAGGCCACCGCGATGTCGCGCACCTCGCGCCCGGGCGAAAAGGCCGATGTGGCGGGTGATCCAGACAAGGCCTGGTGGCAGTTTCAGGACACCGGCGGGACGATCCTGCACTATTACCGCCAGAACGTGGAGGTGGAGGTGATCCCGATGTTCGACGGCAGCAAGGACCGCGCCGCGATGCAGGCCGGACTGCTAAAGCTGCGACGGGTACCGTGAAACCGGAGGCGGATGCCCGGCGGCTTGCAATGACAGGGCGAATGCCCATATCCTGAAACGGCGGGGGCCGCTTCGGGAGATCTGTCAATGCCGCGACTCGCCCTTTATCTCACCGCACCCTTCGCCGCCATGCTGGGCATCGCCCAGCCCGCTCTGGCGCAGGATGCCCGCCCCGCCGGGCCGCCGCCAGCCGGAGACCGCGTCACCATCGGCCTCGGCCTTGGCACCTCGGCCGACTACGAAGGATCCGACGATTACCGCCTGCAACCTGGCGGGATCCTGCAGGGGCGCCTGGGCGGGATCGATTTCCAGATGCGCGGGCTCAACCTCTACACCGATCTGATCGCCGACAAGCCGGGCAGCCGCACCCAGTTCAAGCTGGGACCGGTGGTGCAGGTGCGGCTGGACCGGACCGGGACCATCAAGGATCCCCGCGTTGCCCAGCTCGGTTCGCGCAAGACCGCGGTGGAGCTTGGCCTCAACGCCGGGATCGGGCTGCGCGGCGCGCTGATCCCGCCGGATTCGCTGAGCTTCGAAGTGAGCTATCTCCACGACGTGGCCGGTGCCCACCGCAGTGCGGTCGTCACCCCGTCGATCAACTACGCCACCCCGGTGTCCGCGCGGGCCTTTGCCCGGCTGTCGGTTTCGGCCGACCACGTCGGGGCGGGCTACGCGCGCACCTATTTCGATGTCGCCCCGGTGGCCGGGCCGGCCGTGCCGCTGCCTGCCTATGCCACCCGCGGCGCCGGCTGGAAAAGCGTGGGGACGACGCTGCTCTACACCCGCGATCTGGGCGGTGAGCCGCGCAAGGGTCTGGGGCTGTTCGCGCTGGCGGGGTACAAGCGGCTGCTGGGCCAGTTTGCCGACAGCCCGATCGTGCGCGACGCCGGCAGTGCCAGCCAGGGCCTGGGCGTGATCGGCCTGTCCTACAGCTTCTAGAGCGGCCCGCCCGGCCACCACGGGGTGGCGGGCAGGTCGCGGCTGACGCTGAGCGGAAAGTGCGGGGCCCGCTTTTCCAGAAAGGCGGCCACCCCTTCGTGCACGTCGGCCTGCGCGCCCAGCGCGATGTTGAGCGGCGCATCGACCGCCAGCGCGCCCGCCGGGCCCGGATCGGCGGAAAAGCGCCACAGCATCCGCCGGGTCAGGGCCAGCGCCACGGGTGAGCAGTTGGCGGCAATTTCCAGTGCCAGCTCGCGGGCGCGCGCCTCTACAGCATCCGCCGGAACCAGTTCGCTGACCAGCCCGGCGGCCAGCGCCTCCTGCGCGGGCACCAGCGCGCCGGTCATGCACCATTTCAGCGCGGTGGCGAGGCCAACCAGGCGCGGCAGGAACCAGGCCGATCCGGCTTCGGGAACCAGCCCGCGGCGGGTGAAGACGCAGCCGAACTTTGCGCTGTCGGCCGCAATCCGGATATCGCAGGGCAAGGTCAGGGTCAGCCCGACCCCGGCCGCCGACCCGTTGTAGGCCACCAGCAGCGGTTTCACGCTGTTCATCATCGCCGCCACGAAATCGCTGTCGCCGCGCCCGGCCTCACGGCTGCCGAAATTCCCCGCGCCGGCCCCGCTTTCGGTGTCGAAGGCCCCGGCCCCGGCGGAGACATCGGCCCCGGCGCAGAACACGCGGCCCGTGCCGGTCAGCACCACCACCTGCACTCCGTCGTCGCAGTCCGCCATCCGCAGTGCGCGGACCAGATCGGCGCCCATTTCTGCGGTATACGCGTTAAGTACTTCGGGTCGGTTGAGCCGCACCCACAGGATCGGCCCCTCGCGCTCGACCAGCAGGGTGGCGAAGGCGGGGATCATTCCTGGACGATCGTCACCGGCATGACGGTGAAGCCGTGCAGGAACGGACTGGCCAGCCGGGTCGGCGCGCCCTGCGGCACCACCCGGATCCGGCGCTTGACGATCTCCTCGATCACGCAGGCCAGCTGCGCCTCGGCCAGCTTGGCGCCGACGCAGCGGTGGATGCCGTGGCCAAAGCCAAGGTGCCGCCGGGCATTGTCGCGGCCAACGTCAAAGCGTTCGGCATCGGGGAACACGCGTTCGTCGCGGTTGGCACTGATGTACCACATCACCACCTTTTCGCCCTTGCGGATCGTCTGACCGCCCAGTTCGGTATCGGCCAGCGCGGTGCGTCGCATGTGGGTGACGGGGCTCTGCCAGCGCACGATTTCCTGCGCGGCGTTGGGGATCAGCGCGGGATCGGTGCGCAGCCGCTCAAGCTGATCGGGATAGCGGTCAAACGCTTCGACCAGCGCCGACATCGAATTGCGGGTGGTGTCGTTGCCGCCAACGATCAACAGCGCGATGTTGGCGATCCGCTCTATCGCCTCCATGTTGCCCATCGCCTCGGAATGAACCATCCGGCTCAGCAGATCGTCGCTGGGCGGCTTGGTGCGGCGGTCTTCCAGCTCGCGGTCGAAACGGGCCAGCATCTCGCCCATCTGTTCCAGGAACTGCATCTGGTAAGCTTCGTTGAGGTTGTCGGCCGACACCCCGCTGGCCCAGTCGGACCAGCGCTTGATATCGCGCCATTCCTCGAACGGCATGTCGAACAGGATGCACAGCATCCCCAACGTCTGGGGGATCGAAACCCGTTCGACCCAGTCGAAAGTCTCGCCCAGCGGCAGGCCGTCGATCAGCATGGCGGTGCGCTCGCGTACCAGCTTGTCGAGCTTGATCATCTGGCTGGGCGAAAAGGCCGGGGCGATCACCTTGCGCTGGGCGGTGTGGACCGGGGGATCCTGGGCGATGAAGTTGGGAAATTCCTGGCCGTTGACCGCATCGGCGATGGTGATGTTGCCCTTGTCCCAGCTGGAGGAAAATACCTCGGGGTGCAGCTCCACCTCTTGCACCAGATCGTGGGTGACGACCGACCAATAGGGGCCGAACGGGCTTTCGGGACACCAGCTGACCGGCATTTCGGCCCGCAATTTGGCGAACGGCGCGCGCCAGCTGTCCTCGACGTAGAGGGCGTCGGCGCTGACATCGACGGGATTGATCGGGCGCGAGGCTGCGGCGGCGTCGGACATGCGATTCTCTCCCCAGGCCCTTCGCCGGGCCCTGGCGGGGAGTATGTTTAAGCGCTCGCTTAAAGTCCAGCGGCGAAAGCGGGTCTGGACAAGCGCCCCCGCGCCCGGCATCGTGGCGGCACAAGACAGGGCGCCCAGGTGGGGAGAAACACTCGGGCACGGAGAGTTTCACATGACTGCCATCGATGTCACCGCCTGGTCGGCGCTGCTGCTGGGCCTGACCGCCCTGTTCGCCGGGATCGGCGCGCTCAGAAAACCCGGCGCCTGGCGGACCATGATCGAGGAAGTGGAACGATCGCCCGCGCTGCAATTCGTCTGCGGGATGCTGGAACTGGTCATCGGCGCGGTGATCTATCTCGCCAACCCCTGGATCCCGGCCGATCTGCTGTCCTGCGCGCTCAAGGGCATGGGCGGCCTGATGATTATAGAGGCGCTGGCGATCCTCGGCTTTGTCGACATCTACACCCAGTTCTGGCTGCGCAGCCTGACCCACATGCACCGCGGCTGGGCGATGAGCACCGTGGCGCTGGGGCTGGTGATGGCGGTTGCCGGCGCGTCGCGCTTTCATTGACGCCAGAGCCTAAGCGGTTCGCGCAGGGAGCTCATCGATCAGCGAAGAGGGGTAGGGCACCAGCAGCTCTGCCGCGCGTTTCCACTCGCCGCGCAGCCAGGTGAACCAGACGCGGGGATCGGCAGGCAGGATCACCGGCATCGCCTCACGCCCGGCAGCGCGCCACACCGCATTGGCCTCGCAGGTCAGCAGCGCGAAGCTGGGCACTTCGCTGTCCTTCCAGACCCCGGCCAGCGCGAACAGCGGCTGGTCGGCGCAGCCCAGCCACAACGCGCGGCGCTTGCCGGTGGCCGGATCAGTGCGGCCCCACTCCATCACCGCCGTGGCCGGCACCAGGCAGCGGAACTCGCTGTTGCGCAGGTTGCCGATCCAGAACGGCGAATCCGGATTGCGAACCGTGAGCACCCCGCGCCCGGTCTCCCCGGCTGACGGCGGCGGCGGCACGCCCCACTGGCGCGGTACGATCCGCAGCGGCTGATCCGCTCCGCGCGGCCCGGCCACCGCCTCACGCCCCGTGGTCAGCACCGGGGCGAACTGCATCGGCGAAACCGTGCCGCCCGCCCACGGATCGTCCCCGGCGCGCGCCCCGAAGTGGCCGGCAATCCGGTCGGCCGGGCAATCGAGGCGGTAGAGCACGGTCAT
>JABFRE010000253.1 GCA_013141325.1 Novosphingobium sp. | reverse complement strand
CCAGCAGCGCCGGATCGATCCCGTGCAATGCACCGATCGCGGCGCGCAGGTCCGTGCTGTCAGGGTCGGGATAGCGCGATGGCGCATCCGCGTCCGTCCGTGCCGCCAGCGCCAGCGGGCTGGTGCCCAGCGGGCTCTCATTGGCGGAGAGTTTGACCAGCGGACGCCCGTCCGCGCTCACGGACTTGCCGGGGACATAGGCGTGGATCGCGGCGATCCAGGGCTTGGGAGTGGGTGCGTTGGCCATTGTCGCCGCGCCCTTAGCAGCCTTGCAGGCATTTGACAGCCCTGCCCGTGCTGGCCGGCGGCAATTGACACTGTCCGCGTCCTCCCCCAATCGGCCAAGCATGGCCGCCGCCGATCCCACGCCCGTCAACGATACGCTGGTGCTGAGCGCGCCCTTGCCGCTCGACGGCGGGCAGAGCCTGCCCGGCGTTGCGGTGGCCTACGAGACCATCGGCACGCTCAACGCCGAACGGTCGAACGCGGTGCTGCTGTTTCATGCCCTGACGATGGACCAGCACGTGGTCAGCCTGCATCCCAAGACCGGCAAGCCGGGGTGGTGGAGCAAGTCGGTCGGTCCGGCCAAGGTGATCGACACCGACCGCTTCTTCGTGATCTGCGCCAACGTGCTGGGCGGCTGCATGGGATCGACCGGTCCGGCCAGCCCCGCCCCCGATGGCCAGCCCTGGGCGATGCGGTTTCCGGTGATCACTATCCGCGACATGGTGCGGGCGCAGGTGGCCCTGCTCGACGCGCTGGGGATCGAACAGGTCCACGCGGTGATCGGCGGGTCGATGGGGGGGATGCAGGCGCTGTCGTTTGCCGCGAACTGGCCCGAGCGGACCCGCGCCGCGCTGGTCATTGCCAGCACCGCGCGCCATTCCGCGCAGAACATCGCGTTTCACGAGGTGGGGCGCCAGGCGATCATGGCCGATCCCAAGTGGAACGGCGGCGACTACTACCGCACCGGCAAAGGCCCGGAAAACGGCCTGGCCGTGGCGCGGATGGCGGCGCACATCACCTACCTGTCCGAAGAGGGGATGCACGAGAAATTCGGGCGCAAGCTGCAGGATCGGACCGAAAAGACCTTCGGCTTCGACGCCGATTTCCAGGTCGAGAGCTATCTACGGCACCAGGGGCTGAGCTTTACGGATCGGTTCGATGCCAATTCCTACCTCTATATCACCCGGGCGATGGACTATTTCGATCTGGCCGAGGAGGTTTCCGGCGGGGACGGAGGCGGGCGTCTGGCCGATGCCTTCCGCGCCAGCACGGCACGGTTCTGTCTGGTCAGCTTCGATACCGACTGGCTCTATCCCACTGCAGAAAGCCGCACCATCGCCCACGCGCTGAACGCGTCCGGTGCACCAGTCAGTTTTGTCGAGTTGTCGGCACCGTTCGGGCATGACAGTTTCCTGCTCGACGTGCCCGCGCTCGACCGGGTGATTGCAGGATTTCTGAACCAATGACCATGCTGCCCGATGGCTACCGGCTGGTAAGCGGCCTCGCCGAAATCGACGTGGCGGCCACGCATGCCTATCTGACCCGCAGCTATTGGTCGGAAGGCATCCCGTTCGAAACGGTGAAGCGCGCACTGGCCAATTCGTTCTGCGTCGCGATTGTGCACGGCGGCGCGCAGGTCGCCTTTGCCCGGCTGGTGACCGACCGGGCGACCTTTGCCTATCTCGCCGATGTCTATGTGCTGGAAGCGCACCGCAGCAAAGGTCTGTCGCATGCGATCATGGCCTTCTTGCAGAGCCATCCGGACTTTCAGGGCCTGCGCCGCTGGGCGTTGTTCACCCGCGATGCCCAGGGCCTCTACGCCGCGCACGGCTGGCAAGAGTACCCCTATCCCGACCGGATGATGACCCGCGACGATCCGGACGTATACCGGTGAACGGCCTGCGCCCCGATCTGGCGGTGATCGCCGCCAATATCGCTCCGGGCAGCCGGGTGCTGGACGTCGGCTGCGGCGACGGGGCGCTGATGGCGGCGCTGCGCGACCAGCGCCAGGTCGATGCGCGCGGGATGGAGCTGGATCCGATGGGCGTCGCCGAATGCGTGGCGCGCGGACTGTCGGTGATCCAGGGCGATGCCGATGCCGATCTGGCCGACTATCCCGATGCCGCCTTCGACTATGCGGTGCTCAGCCAGACGCTGCAAACCACCAAGCGGCCCGACAAGGTTCTTGGGGAACTGCTGCGGATCGGGCGCAAGGCCTTTGTCAGCTTTCCCAACTTCGCCCACTGGCAGGTCCGCGCCAGCCTGCTGTGGCACGGGCGGATGCCGGTAACGCGGCTGCTGCCGGTGGCCTGGTACGAAACGCCCAACATCCACCACGTCACCGTCAGCGATTTCCGCGATCTGGTGCGGGCCGAAGGGCTGACGGTGGAGGGGGCCTGGTTCCTGTCGGGCGACCGGCGCATCGGCGATGCGGCAGCCAGCTGGCGCGCCGAACACGCGGTGTTCCTGCTGACGCGCCAGCCTGGCGCCTAGATCACATCCGCTTCAGCGCGCAGAGCTTGTTGCCGTCCGGATCGCGCAGATAGGCCAGGTACAGTGTCATCGTCGCACCATCGCGCACCCCCGGCGGATCCTCGATCGCCGTGCCGCCTGCGGCCACGCCGGCTGCGTGCCACGCGTTAGCCTGCTCAGGCGTATCCATCGCAATCCCGATCGTCATGCCGTTGCCCGGAGTCGCCGCTTGGCCGTCGATCGGCTTGGTCACCAGGAACAGCCCGCCATTGTACATGTAGATCAACCGGCCCTTGTCATCCTGGATCCCCGGATTCCCGCCGACCGCCGTAAAGGTCGCGTCGTAGAACGCTTTCGACCGGGCGATGTCGTTGCTGCCGACCATCATGTGGCTGTACATGAGCTGCTCCCTTGTTCAGTTTCGATTTGCTACGATTGCCCGGCGGCGCGGCCCCGTCAACCGCAAACCGAGGGTGCGCGAAGGAAGGTTGGCTGCGGTTCAGCTTTGCTGCGATAAGGCGCGACCATGACCCTGTTCCGCTTCCTGCCCCTCGCCGCCGCGCTTGCCGCCGGTGCCGCCGCCGCCCAGCCGGCCGACCTGCCCAAACTGACTCTCGATCAGGAAACTGCGGTGCGCTGTTCGGCGGCCTTCGCAATCGTGTCGAGCGAGCAGGCCCGCGCCGCGCCGTTGGCCGCGGGCTGGCCGGTGCTGGGCCAGCGCGGGCGGGAATACTTCGTGCGCACCGGAGCGCGGCTGATGGACGAAACCGGGGCGACCCGGCCGCAGGTGCAGGCGCTGTTTGCGCGTTCGGCGACAGAGCTGCGCGGCAACGGCGGCGGTCTGGCGCAGCGGCTGGAAAGCCTGCGCCGCCCCTGCCTGTCGCTTCTCGATCTGGCGGTGCCCCAGCGCTGAACCGGGTCTGCCTTGCGGCAAGGTGACCGCCCCATTCAGCCGCGCGCAAGCGAGCAGGCTCTAAAGAAAGCGCGCCCGAATCACCGGGTTTCTGGAGTTTGCCTGAAATGCCGCAGCCCCGTTCCGCTTTGATGCTGGCTTCCTGCGCCGCGCTGGCCCTGGCCGTGCTGGCGCCTGCTCCGGCCTTGGCTCGCGATTCGGCGCGCGACAAAGGGCTGGCCGAAATCGAAGGCCGCCTGTCCGACCCCGATACCCAGCAGGCCATGGGCGATGCCCTGGCCGGGATGATGGCGGCGCTGCTGGACATGAAGGCCGCGCCCTTCACCAAGGCGATGGACAAGATGGGCAAGTCGATGGGCGGCCGCCCGATGGCCCGCAATATTCCCGATGATGCCACGCTGGGCGATCTGGCAGGCCCCGATGCCCGCCGCGCGCCCGCGAAGATTGCCCGTCAGGTACCCCAGATGATGGGCGCGATGGGCGCGATGACCGGGGTGATGCAGGAAATGCTCCCGCAGCTTGAGGAAATGGGCAAGCGGATGGGCGAACAGATGGGCAAGTCGATCGAACGCGCCGAACAGCGCGCGGACCGCGATCAGGACTGACCCACACCGTACCGTCGCACTAATGATCCCCGGGCCGCCGACACAGCCGGTCCGGGGATCACGCGCGCCGCGCCGCCTCCCGAGAGGCTGGCGCCGGGCGTAAACTCCCCCTAACCTCACCGCGTGAGCAACAGCAAGCGCCAGGCAATCGTCGATATTGGCTCCAACTCGATCCGGCTGGTCGTGTTTGGCGGGCCGCCGCGCGCACCCGCGACGCTGTTCAACGAAAAGCTGATGGCTGGACTGGGCCGCGGCCTCACCCCGGGTGGCCGCCTCGATCCCGGCAGCGTTGCCACCGCGCTCAAGGGACTGGCCCGGTTTGCCGCGCTGCTGCGCCTGATGGAGCCGATCGCGGTGCGGGTGGTGGCGACGGCTGCGGTGCGCGTGGCGGTCGATGGCGCCGATTTTCTTGCCGCGGTGCGCGCTCTGGGGCTTCCGGCAGAGCTGCTGTCGGGCGATGAAGAGGCAGAGGCGGCCGGTTTCGGCGTGATCGCGGCCATGCCCGAAGCCGAAGGGCTGGTGGCCGACATGGGCGGCGGCAGTCTGGAACTGGCCCGCGTGGTCGGCGGCAAGGTCCACGAACGCGTTTCGCTCCCCTTCGGAGTAATCCCCGTGGGTACAATCCGCGCCGACGGACGCGGATTGCTGCGCAAGGCGCTGCGCAAGGCCATCCGTCAGCTCGACTGGATGCACCTTGCCACCGGCCAGCAACTTTACCTGGTCGGGGGCGGCTGGCGGGCGCTGGCGCGGGTTCACATGCACCGGGTGGGCTGGCCGCTGCCGGTCCTGGGCGGCTATTCCTTTGCCCCCGACGACACCCGCTGGCTGAAGGCCGACGTGCGCGAGGCCGGGGCCGTGCGCCTGGCCGCGCTGCCCGGGGTCAGCAACGCCCGCGCGGCACAGCTGGCCGATGCCTCGGCGCTTCTGGCAGCGCTAACGCTCGAGGTCGCGCCCTCCCGGATCGTGATCTCGAGCTTCGGGCTGCGCGAAGGACTGCTGTTTGCCCGGCTGGGCGCGAAGGCGCGCGGGCAGGATCCGCTGATCGAAGGCGTGCGCCATACCGTGGGCGGCCAGCTGCAGGATGCCGCCTACCCGGAGGCCCTGCTGGCGTGGAGCGACGGGGCCTTCCCTGACGAGCCGCCAGCGCTGCGCCGCCTGCGCCACGCCGCGTGTCTGATTGCCGGAACCGGCTGGGCTTCCAACCCCAATTTCCGCGCGATCGAGGGCGAAGACATGGCGCTCCACGGCAACTGGATCGGAGTCGATGCGGCCGGGCGGGCGATGATGGCGATGGCGCTGCACGTCGGACTGGGCGGCGATCCCGATGTACCGCCGCCGTTGCTGCCGCAGCTGGCAAACCGCGATTCGCTCGCGCTGGCCCGGGCCTGGGGCTTTGCGCTGCGCCTGGCCCAGCGGCTGGGCGGCGGCGCTCCGCAGGCGTTGGCCGAAGTTCCTTTGAACCTGACTGCCGATGGCGGCATCGTCCTCAGCGTGCCGCGCGCCGATTTGGCATTGATCGACGGCCCCAGCGAACGCCGTCTGGCCCGGCTTGCCCTGGCTCTGGGCCGCGATGCCCGGATCGATTCCTAGGTTTTCCACCTTAAAGCGCTGTGCCGAGCCCACCAACGGGTGGACGAGCGAATCGCGCTTCGCCATGACGGCTGGCCATGTGGCAACTTTACCAATTCCCCCTCTGCCCGTTCAGCCGCAAGGTTCGTCTGCTCCTCAGCGAGAAGGGTATCGGCTATGAACTGTGGCGCGAGAACCCGTGGGAAGGGCGCGACGAGTTTCTGGCGCTCAACCCCGCCGGGCGGACGCCGGTGCTGCACGATCCGGCCAAGGGGCTGACCCTGATCGATAGCCGGGCGATCTGCGAATATTTCGAGGAAACGACCGACAAGAACCCGATGATCAACGGCACCGCCGCCGGACGCGCCGAGATCCGCCGGCTGGTCGCGCTGTTCGACGAGAATTTCTATGGCGATGTCACCGCGCCCTTGATGCACGAGCGCATGAAGAAGCGGTTGGTCTACCGCGCCTCGCCCGATTCGCGGGTGCTGCGCGAGGCGATGAAGCTCGCGCACGAGCATCTCTATTACATCGATCACCTGGTCGATCACCGCCCATGGCTGGGCGGGCCGATGATGAGCCTGGCCGATCTGGCCGCTGCCGCGCAGATCTCGGTCGCCGATTACCTTGGCGGGCTCGACTGGTCGGGCCACGAACAGGCCGCATCATGGTACGCCGTGTTCAAGAGCCGCCCGAGCTTCCGCCCACTGCTGGCCGAACGGATGGAAGTGATCCAGCCGCCCAGCCACTATGCCGATGTGAATGCCTAGCGAAGCCTAGCTCCTCAGGCGCCCGGGCCTGCGGAACCGCTGCATCCAGCCTTCCAGAAACAGCCCGAGCGGTCGCGGCGCCACGCCCAGCTCGGCCAAGCCAGGCAGGCTACCCGACACCGTGTTCCCGGCCTTCAGCAGCAACCATTGCTGGCGGGTCAACGGCGCGCCCGGCAGCCAGCCGGTCAGCGCGGCGAACGCCGACGAGACCGCATCGGGCAACTGGACGAACAACGGCTTGCGCCCTTGGGCGGCGGCGATCCGGCGGTTGAGCTCAAGCACCGTGATCGCCTCGGGCCCGCCGATCTCGAAGGTGGTCGCGCCGTGCCGGGCGGGATTGGCCAGGGCCGCGGCCAACGCCTGCGCGGCGTCGTCGACGAACAGGGGCTGCAACCGTGCGGTCGGCGCAAAGACCGGCAGGGCCGGAAAGGCGGTGATCAGCCCCGCGAACAGGTTGATGAAATGGTCATCGCCTCCGAACAGCACCGAGGGGCGGACCACGCTCGCCCGCGGAAACGCCGCCAGCACCGCCGCCTCGCCGGCCGCCTTGCTGCGGGCATAGGCAGTAATGCCGTCCGGATCGGCCCCGATCGCCGAGACATGGACAAAGGCCTGCGCGCCCGCTGCCCGCGCCGAAGCCGCCAGGCGACCCGCACCCGCACCCTGCACCGCGTCAAGATCGCCGGTGAAGGCCCCGACCAGATTGACTACCGCATCGGCTCCGGCCAGCACCCGGTCCAGCGATCCCGGATCAGTCAGGTCGATCCGCGCGAACTGGACCTGGCCCAGATTGCCCAGAGGCTTGATGTGCTGCGCGCGTTCGGGTCGGCGGCAGGCAATCCGCAGCCGCGCACCGCGCGCGAGCAGCACCTGAGCCAGGCGGGTTCCCAGGAATCCGCTGCCGCCCACCAGCGCCACCGTCCTGCCGTCGAAGTCATTGCCATGCGTCATGGTTGCCGTGCCTGTCGTGTGTGCGGGCCGGGGAAGTGCCAACCCGCGCTCGACTTGCCACAACCGGGGGCATTCGGGCAAATGGACAACGCCCCAAGGCCGCCTGGCAAACGTTTTGTTCCAGCCACGCGAAGTCGGCGTTGACACCGCCCCCGCCCCCGGCTAGTGGCGCGCTCCTACCCGGCAGCGGGCGCTTAGGCCCACTGTCCCGTGCCCAGATGGCGGAATTGGTAGACGCACCAGCTTCAGGTGCTGGCGCTCGCAAGGGCGTGGAGGTTCGAGTCCTCTTCTGGGCACCA
>JABFRE010000093.1 GCA_013141325.1 Novosphingobium sp. | reverse complement strand
ACCGGGCGGGTCAGGTGACAACCGCCCGCCAGCTTCTTCCAGAACGGTTCGATCCGGTCCTGCCATTTCTGCACCGCCGCATCAGGGGCACGGCCATGTTCGGCATAGAGCAGGCGGCCGCCCGGGCGCAGGATCCGGTGCAGCTCATGCAACGTCTGCGCTTGATCGCCCACCGAACACAACGTGAAGGTGCAGACCACGCAATCGAAGCTGGCGTCGGCGAACGGAATCGCCTCGCCAAAGCCTTGTCGGATATCGGTTTGCCAGCCTTTGGCTGCGGCGGCGCTGCGCGCATAGTCGAGGCCCTTGGCCGACGGATCCATTCCCGCATAGGACGTGATCCGTGCCGGATCGTACAGCGCCTGGTTGATCCCTCCGCCACAACCGATCTCGAAGACTGCACCCGATGCAAGCGGAACAATCTTTTCGCGCAGAGCCATGATCGCCGGTGCGCTGCACGCGCACTTGATAAAGCGCGGCACCACATGCTCATCGTACCAGCTGGCAATGCCCATCCCGATTCCTTCGTCCAGAGCCCCTCTCACGATGCCTGCATCATGCCTCCGCCGTCTCGCGTGGGAAAGCAATTCCGCGCCAAAGGCGACCGTCAGGCCCATCCGAGAATATATTTGTTACCAGCCCGCCGGGCGACTAACGTTGACTGGCCATGGACGATATCAACGAGCAGATGACCGCCCTTGACGGCTTAACCGAGAAGCAGCGGGAGGTTCTGTCGCTGATTTCGGAAGGCATGACCAGTAAGGAAATCGCCCGGAAATTGGCGATTTCCGAATCCGCCGTGAACCAGCGGATTGAGGTTGTGCGGCAACGCCTGGGCGGTCTGCCTCGCACGCAAATTGCCCGCATTTACAGGCGCATGAGCACCGTGGTGCTGACCATCCCTGCCAGTAATTCACTTACAGGTAAGTCAATCCAGCTTCAATCGGATGGCTTGGTCGGTCAGCAATCCGAAGCGGAGGGTGCCGAGGTTTCTACCGCGCTGTCGCAGGCGTCCGTTCCTTTCGGGTCGTACCCCTCCACCCCCTTCTTCACAGCACTCACTGCGCTGCTCGACGGACCGTCGCGGACCCGAGCTCGGCTCATTGCGATAGTGGTTATTGCGCTGGGCATCATGGCCCTTGCGGTACTCAGTCTGGCGGCATTGCAGGCGCTCGTTCAACTTCTTGCCGCGTTTCAGTGACCATGCCGGGGGCAAGCAACCTGGTCATTCTGATGCTGCTGCCTGGCGTTGCACTGGTGCTGCGCCGCCAGACCGAAGCAGCCAGCTGGACGTGCCTGGCAATCGTTGCTGCGCGCGTGCTTGCCGCCGTGCTGCTGGCGCTCAATAGCGATGCCGCCGACCGCCCCAAGCTTGTCGCCGCAGTCGATCTCGCGGCCTTCGCGGCGCTGGTGTGGGTCGCGCTGCGCAGCCGCCGACACTATCCACTGATCCTGGCGGCTGCCGGCCTGATTGCGGTGGTGGCGCATGGACTGGCGCTGGGCGGCCTGATTGCCTCCATTGCGGCGCTGGAAGGCCTGTTGGCTGCCACCGCCTGCGCCATGCTGCTGGCACTGGTTATCGGAGCCCGCAACCGCCGCGGCGGCCCGGACGCCGCGAGCGACAATTTTCCCGCCGGTTCGGCTTGCCCCGGCTCGTTGAATCGCTAGAGAGGGCCGCAAGGCGGCTCACCGGCCAGCAGCAAGACAGGGATCGACATGGCGACCTTCACTCTTCCCGCAAACAGCAAGATCTCGGGCAAGGGGCGGCGCCATCCTGCCACCGGTGCCGCTCGCGTGAAGACATTCACGGTGTATCGCTACGATCCGGACTCGGGTGAGAACCCGCGCTATGACACCTTCGAGATCGATCTCGACACCTGCGGGCCGATGGTGCTCGACGCGCTGATCAAGATGAAGTCCGAAACGGACCCGACCCTGACCTTCCGCCGTTCGTGCCGCGAAGGGATCTGCGGATCCTGCGCGATGAACATGAACGGGCGTAACGGCCTGGCCTGCACCACCGCGATCGAAGACCTGAAGGGCGATATTCGCATCACCCCGCTGCCGCACATGGAAGTGGTCAAGGATCTGGTCCCGGATTTCACGCACTTCTACGCGCAGTACGCCTCGATCCGGCCCTGGCTGCAAACCGTAAGCACCACGCCGTCCGGCAAAGAGCGGCTGCAATCGCCCGAACAACGCGAGAAGCTGGACGGCCTCTACGAATGCATCCTGTGCGCGTGCTGCTCCACCTCGTGCCCCAGCTATTGGTGGAACAGCGACAAGTTCCTTGGCCCCGCGATCCTGCTTCAGGCCTACCGCTGGCTGGCCGACAGCCGCGACGAGATGACGGGTGAACGGCTGGACGAACTGGAAGATCCCTTCCGGCTCTACCGCTGCCACACGATCATGAACTGCGCCAACGTCTGCCCCAAGGGCCTCAGCCCGGCGCGCGCGATCGCCGAGATCAAGAAGATGCAGGCGGAGCGGCACGTTTGAGCGAGGGCGCCAACGGCGACGACCGGGGTTTTCGCAGCGAGCCCGATCCCGAGAATCCGGGCTGGTATACCTGGCAGCTGAGCGATTCCACACGGTTCAACAGCTGGATGTTTCCCAAGCTGCTGGTACGCGCCGATCCGGACGGCAAGGCGCGGTTGCGGATGTTCCCGGAACACCGCCACACCAACCTTGGCAACAACATCCATGGCGGTACCGTGATGGCGCTAATCGACATCGGCCTGTTCGCCTGTTCGCGCATGCTGGGAATTATCGAGGCGGGAACGGCCGTTACGCTGGATCTCAACGTCCAGTTCATCGGCGCGGGCAAGCCGGGGATACCCTGCGACGCGGTGACCGAGGTGCTGAAGGAAACCCGCAGGCTGGTGTTCCTGCGGGGGATTGTGGAACAGGGCGAAGACGCAATCGTGGCGGCCTTCTCCGGGACGATCCGCAAGCCGACCAGCGCATGACCCGGCTTCGCCAGCGCTACGACCAACTGGTGTCGGCGGGCGAGCTGCGACCCGATCCGGAACAACGCGCGGCGGCCGATCGATTGGACCGCCTCCAGCATGAGCTTGAGACTCCCGCAAACGGCAGCATGTTCAACAGGTTGTTGGGTCGAAAAAGTCTGCCCCCGCGCGGGATCTATTTGTGGGGCGGCGTCGGGCGGGGCAAGTCGATGCTGATGGACCTGTTCCACGACAGCCTGGCGATTCCCGAAAAGCGCCGGGTCCATTTTCATGCCTTCATGATCGAAGTGCACGCCCGCCTGCGCGAGGCGCGCAAAAGCGAGAGCGGCGACCCGATCCCGCCGGTCGCGGCCGTTCTGGCCGACGGGCTGCGCGTGCTGGCCTTCGATGAAATGGTGGTCAACAATTCCGCCGATGCGATGATTATGAGCCGGCTGTTTACCGCGCTGATCGCCGACCACGGCCTGACGGTGGTAACAACCTCCAACCGCGCTCCTTCCCAACTCTACAAGGACGGGCTCAACCGCGAGCATTTCCTGCCGTTCATCGCGCTGATCGAGCGCGATCTTGACGTCTTGGCGCTCAACGGTCCGGTCGATTACCGGCTCGCGCGGCTGGGGGGCATGGATACCTGGCACACGCCGCTGGGCGATGATGCGACGGCGCAGGTGCGCGAGGCGTTCTTCCGGCTGACCGATTATCCCCCTGAAGACAGCGCGCACGTTCCCTCCGCCGATCTCGATCTGGGCGGCGGGCGCGTGCTGCACGTTCCCAAGAGCCTGAAGGGCGTTGCTGTGTTCAGCTTCAAACGGCTGTGCGGCGAGGCGCGGGGCGCCGCGGACTACCTGGCCGTTGCGCGGACCTATCACACGGTCATCCTGGTCGGCATTCCGCGCATGGGACCCGATCAGCGCAACGAGGCGGCGCGGTTCGTGACGCTGATCGACGCGCTCTATGAAAACAAGGTCAAGCTGATGGCCACCGCCGATGCGGAGCCTGAGGATCTCTATGCGCAGGGCGACGGCCGTTTCGAGTTTGAACGCACCGTCAGCCGCCTCACGGAAATGCGAAGCGCCGACTACCTCGCCGCCGGACACGGCGAGGATTAGATATCCAGACGCGCCGATATCCGGATATCGCGCCCCGACAGCGGGGCGTAATCCTTCAGGAACGAGGCATGGCGGCGCGCATTGACGTCGAAAAGGTTGTTGGCTGACAGCACCAGGCTGAGCGGACGGGCGTTGCCCCACGGTCGCCAGGCGAGTTCGGCGTTGACCATGGTGTATGCCGGGGTGACCGTTTCAAGCGGAGCGACCCGGTTTTGTGCGGTCACATGCTCCACTTCGCCGCGCAGGTCGAAATGCGTCGATTCGAGCGCCAGACCGCCCAGCATCCGCAGCGGGGGAATGCGGGGCGCCGGACCATGGCCCGCGATCGTGGCGTGGACATAATCGGCGAGGCCGTCCGCTTCCAGCGTCCAACCACCAAACCGGGCTAGCGTGACCTTGGCCTCCGCTTCGAAGCCATAGAGCCGTGCGTCGGACTGGCTGATCTGGAACACCGGCAATCCGTCGGTGGTTGCGCCCGTGCGCCGCTCGAAGATGAAATTGCCGAACCAGGTGTGATAGGCGCTCAGCTCAAAGCTATAGCCGGGACCCTTGCCGCGCAGGATCGCTTCAACGCTCCAGGCGTTCTCCTTGGCCAGATCGGGGTCGCCGATCTCGAACGCCGACGTCCCCGCATGCGGGCCGTTGGCGAACAGCTCTTCGCCCGCAGGCGCGCGCTCGGTCCGCGAGAGGTTGATCCCCAGCCGCCATTCGGGTGCCAGTTCCAGCGAGGCACCCAGCGCACCAGACCACGCGTCATAGCGCCGCGATCCGGTGATGAACTGCGGCTGGGCCGGAAGCGGCTTCGAATCGAGCTGCGCATGTTCCCAGCGCGCCCCGGCCTCAAACCGCAGCGAACCGGTATCGAGCTGCTGCATGGTGAACAGTCCGAACTGTCCGGTCGAATTGCGCGGCAGAAAAGCTTCATCGCCGATCACGTCAAAATCGCGGCGAACAAACTGCGCCCCGGTCACACCGCTCCAGCCGCCGTGTTTGGCCTGCTTGAGCTCCAACCGGGCTTCCATGCCCTTGTTCAGGAACGTTGTTCCCACGATCCCTTCGGGATCAATCTCGGCGTGACTGTAGTCGGCAAAGCCGAAGCGGAAGGTCACCGCGTCGATCAGCGATCCCTGGGGCCGCACCTCGGCCCGCGCGTCGATCCGGTCCTGCTTCTGCAGCAGCCGCGGCGCTTCCTGCACCTGGTCAAGCTGGGTCGCGAAGCGCAGCGGTACACCGTAGAGGCTGTCGAAATGGCTGTAGGCGACCCCGATCGACCCGTTGTCGTTGATATAGGCCAGCCCGCCCGCAGCGCTCCAGGTGCGGCTGGCGGTGTTGGGCAGCGTCCCGCGCAGCGCCGCATTGGCCGCAAAATCCACGTCTGAAACCGGATCGAGCGGATCGACCGGCAGCAGACTGGTCGCCAAAGCCTCGGCGCGCAAGTCCGGGGTCAGGGCATAGCCACCGATCCGCATGTCGTCGCTCTTGAAATAGCTGGCATCACCGTGGACGACCCAGCCGCCGCCCAGCGGCACGTCGCCGGCCGCCGAAAGGCTGCGCTCCTGCGCCGCGCTCGCATAGCTGGCCAAGGCCGAAAGGTGGACAGCCTCGTCGGGAATCCGATTGGGGATACGCCCGTCGATCACATTGACCACCCCGCCGATCGCCGACGAGCCATAGAGCAGCGACTGCGGCCCGCGCAGCACTTCGATCCGTTCGGCAAGCAGCGGATTGACCACCGCTGCGTGATCGGCAGAGGTGTTTGAAACGTCGATCGACCCGATCCCGTTGGTCAGCAGCCGCACCCGCTCGCCCTGCAGCCCGCGCAAAACCGGTCGCGATGCAGTCGGCCCGAACGAGGTCGAGGTTACGCCCGGAGTGTGCTGCAAGGTATCGCCGATCGACGAGCGCAACGCCGCCGTCAGCTCTTCCGCCTTGAGCACCGCCACGCCCGATAGGGTATCCAGCCGCGAGGTGCGCATCGGCGCGGTTACGACGATATCGGCATCGCGGTGATCGTGGAACGAATCCTGAGCATCCGCCTCTGCGGCGTCGGTCTGGGCAGGTTGAGCTTCGGCGCGGGCCGGCTGGGAAAGCAATGCGACGGCAAGAGAAAGGCCGACGGCGGAAACAATCGGAATACGTTTCATGGGTAACACCGGAACTCCATAGTCGGACCAGGCGGTGGGCCTGCTGTTCCCGACTCCATAACGCGTTCTCCGACATGTTACAACATTACACTTGCGGAGTGGCCAAACCCTGTCCCATCCCTTGAACAATTCGTCTCGCATTCCGATGTTGGGATCGTTCCGGCGGCAACACCCCGCCGAGGTGGAATATCCCGATGATAGAAATTCGGCCCTTCGCCAGCCTTGGGCACGCCGATCACGGCTGGCTTGATGCACGCCACCATTTCAGCTTTTCCGGCTATCATGACCCCGCCCGCATGGGCTGGGGCGCAATCCGGGTATGGAACGATGACACAATCGCTCCGCGCAGCGGATTCCCTCCCCACCCACACAGCAACATGGAAATCATCACTTTCATCCGCACTGGCGCGATCAGCCATCGCGACAGTCTGGGCAACGCCGGCCGCACAGCCGCGGGCGACGTCCAGGTGATGAGTGCAGGCACCGGCATCCAGCATTCCGAGTTCAACCTTGAAGACGAAACCACCACCCTGTTCCAGATCTGGATTCAACCGGATCGGACCGGCGGTGAACCGTCGTGGGGCCAACGCGCATTCCCTCGCGGAGACCGAGCCGGTCGCTGGGAAGTTGTGGCAAGCGGCGACCGGGAGCGCGATTCCGCGCTGCCGATCCGGGCCAATGCCAAAGTGCTGGCCGCGACACTCGGCGCGGGAGCGGTGCTGGACTATGCGGCCGATCCCGCCCGGCATATCTATCTGGTTGCACCAATCGGGCGGTTGCGGATCAACGGCCACGAAGTGGCTTCGCGCGACGGCGTGGCAATTTCGGGTGAGTCGGGTTTCTCGGTCGAAGCGCTCGACGACGCGGAAATCGTGATGGTCGACGCGGCCTGATTTCAGGCGGCGGAGACCTTGGGAAGCTTTTCCTGAGCACCGGCCAGCCGCTGCATCAGCTTGAGATCCTGTTCGCGCAGCATCAGCGCGGCATCGGCCCAGTGGTCCACGATGTCGCGCAGTTCTGCCAACGAGATATTTTCAGACCGCCGCGCAGCGCGGCGCGCGCCGACAAGCCCCGCATGCCGGCGCCCGGCCCTGGCAATGAAATCGCGCACCGCCCTTTCGCCCTGGCCGGCGTCAACCACCCGATCAACCAGGCCCATTTCGTTCAGTTGTTCGGCAGTGTAGGTGATGTCGCCCATGATCACGCGGTCAGCCAATGCCGATCCCAGCTTGCGCGACAGGATGGCGTGGGCGCCCATGCCCGGAAACAGCCCGAACTTGACCTCGGGCAGCCCGAACACCGAACCGCGTTCAGCGATGATATAGTCAAACGACAGCAGCGCCTCGAAACCGCCGCCCAAGGCCTGGCCCTGCACGAGCCCGATCGTCAGCATCGGCAAATCAAGCGCATGCATGTTGCGGTGGAGAATTTCGACGCAGCGATAACCGTAGGCCGCCAGCCCATCGCGGTTTCCGTCGCGAATCAGGCTGGCGAACAATTCAAGGTCGCCGCCGAAGCAGAACACGCCAGGCGACCGGCTGCCGAGGATCAGGTATTTGAGCGGGACATGGTCCGGACCAAAGTGGGCGCCGATCAGGCGCTGCCAATTGACGAAATCACCGAGCATTGGCGGCGTAAAACTGGGCCTTCCGGTCGGCCGCATATAAGTCCACAATGCCTCGGCGCGCTCGTCATAGAAGACGTCGAGTTCGCTGAGCGCGAACAACTCGTCCGGTACAGACAAACGCCGCTGCGCTTGAACAAACAGCTCGTCGCTGCTTTGCGCAAAGGGGATTGCAATGGCGCCCTCGGCTTCCCGGGATCCGTCATGCCCTGCGAGATCGCCAGAAAGTCGATCCATAAACCCCTCAAGCTTGACCCAATTATTGTGCCGATACATTGCTGCACTGGCTGCTTTCGAGAAGTCTAAGCGCGGCGCGAGTCACTTGGCAAAGGAAATTTTGCACCGCTGCGCCGAACCGAGTCCCAAATCCGGTCATTCGCTTCGCCATTTGAGGAGACCGACAGCAAGTATTAGCGCTACGCCGGCTACGGCCAGCATCGGCCAAATCTGTTCGAACACCATCGTGGCGGGCATCGCCTTGAGGAAGAGCCCATGGCAGACAACCAGCATGTGGCTGAGCGGATCAATACGCGCCGCCGGTTGCAGCCACGCGGGCATTGAATCAACCGGACTGGCATATCCCGACAGCAGCATCATCGGCACGATCACCAGAAAGCCGCCCAGAAACGCTTGCTGCTGGTTTTGTGCAAGTGTCGAGATTGACAGCCCGATCGCCGTCACCGCGAGGCTGAAACTGGCAATCGCCAGCAACATCAGCCCCAGTGAGCCATTGAACGGTACGTCCGATACTAGTGGGATGATCGCAACGTAGAGCCCGCCATTGAACAGCCCGACACAGAATGCCGGAACGCATTTGCCGGCCAGGATTTCCCAATGCCGCATCGGCAGGGCCATCAATTCATCCCAGGTACCGGATTCGCGCTCGCGCGCGATCGCCTGGACCGATACCGAGAGCACCAGCACGGTTGTGATCAGCGTGATCATCCCCGGCAGGGTGAACCAGCGGAATTCGAGATTCGCGTTGTACCAGTGCCGCACCGCTATCTGCGGTGCGGCTGGCGCCCCGTCGGAACGTAGCGTCGCTCCGGTCTGCGCGGCGATCTCGCCGACGTACCCCGATACGATCTGCGCCGCGTTGATCCGACGTCCGTCGAGCAGCAGTCCTATCTCCGCCGGATCCTGCCGCTCGACACGGGCCGACAGATCGGGTGGGATCAATAGCCCCCCCAGCACTTTGCGTTGTTCAATAGCCTCGACCAGCGCAGCCTCGTTCGGATAAGGGTGTATCGAGCGCACATTGGCAACCGCGGCAACTGCGGCGACGAAGCGCTCGGATGCGACCCCGGTATCGCGGTTGACCATCCCAAGATCGATGTTGCGCACTTCCAGCGTCGTTGCAAATCCGAAGAGGATAAGCTGGATCACCGGAGAGATCACCAGTGTGGTCAGAACCCGGCGATCAAGCAGGACCACCCGCAGCTCCTTCAACGCCATTGCGGCGATCCGGATCAGCGCGCCGCTCATGCAATCCGCCGTTTGATTGCCCGCGTTACCCGCAGGAAGAAAAAGGCACCGAACCCGCAAAGGATCAGGATGTTGGGCACGAACAGCGACCAGACATCACCCACGAGGAACACGCTCTGCAACGGCGGGATCAGATAGCGCGCCGGGACAATGTAAGTCAGCCACTGGATCGCGCGCGGCATCGAATCGATTTCGAACAGGAAGCCCGAAAGCAGCAGTGACGGCAGGAAACCGGACAGCAGCGCGAACTGGGTCGAGACGAACTGGTTTTTCGTCGCAGCCGATATCAGCAGCCCCTGCCCCAGTACCGCCGCAAGGAACGCCGACGCGATCAGGAACAGCGCGAAGATCGAGCCCCGGAACGGCAAACCATAGCCGTAAACAGCGACCAGCACGCATATCCCGGTCGAAGCAAGGCCCAACACGTAGTACGGCGCCAGCTTGGACAGCACCAACGCCGGGATCGAAACCGGAGTCGAGAGCAGACCTTCCATAGTGCCACGCTCGTACTCGCGCGCCATGATCAGCGCGGTCAACAGGCTGCCGATCATCGCCATCACGATCCCGATCGCTCCGGGGACCAGCATGTACCGGCTTTCGAGTCCCGGATTGTAACTGTAGCGCGGGACGATCGAGAGCACGGGCCCGCCCCCCTGCCCCGCCTCACGCGCGCGCGCCTCAACCCAATCGCGCAATGCCCCACGCAGATGCCCGGTGAGGAAGGTTGCGGTATTCACCTGCGACCCGTCGGTGATCAGTTGCACGTCGCGCGGCGGCTGGCGAACCATTCCCTGTTCAAAACCGTCGGGAATCACCGCAATGCCGCGCAAGGTGCCATTCGTGAGCCCCGGCTCCAGCCCCGCCAGCGACGGCCCTTCGCGCAGGGCAAAATAGCGGTTGTGGCGCAGACTATCGACCAACGCGCGCGAAGCAGCGGTGTGGTCCTGATCTACGATCCCCAGGCGCGTTCCCCGAACGTCGAGGCTGACTGCATTGCCGAACAGCACCATCAGGATCAGCGGCATCAGCACCACCAGCCCGAAGGTTGACGGATCGCGCCAGACCTGGGCCCATTCCTTGGTGCGAATCGCGGCTGCACGGCGAACGGCCGAGGGGTCGCGCCAGCTCATGCCGCTTCGTTCTCGGCGAGATGCTGTGCCTCGATCAGGGCGATGAACGCCTGCTCAAGCGTCGGTTCGCCGTGTTCGAGGGGGACCAGGCGTTTCAGATCGTCCGGGGTCCCTTGGGCAATTGCCTCGGAACGGTTGATCAGCAGCAGCCGGTCGCAATTTTCCGCTTCATCCATGAAGTGCGTAGTCACCAGCACTGCGGTGCCGCGCGCAGCGATGGCATTGATGTGGTGCCAGAACTCGCGCCGAACCAGCGGATCGACCCCCGATGTGGGCTCGTCGAGGAACAGCACCGGCGGAGTGTGGAGCACCGCCGCGCCCAGCGCCAGGCGCTGCTTGATCCCCAGCGGCAGCAACCCGGCCATAGCGGAGAGAAAGGGTTGCAAGGCCAACGCTCCGACCACCCGATCGACTGCCACCCGCGCCGCCGCTCCCTTGAGCCCATAGGCGCCGGCCACGAAGCGCAGGTTCGCTTCAACCGAGAGGTCGCCGTACAGAGAAAATTTTTGTGGCATGTAGCCCATGGCCTCGCGCGCTTCGGCGCGGGCGGTTGTCAGGTCGCGCCCGGCCACGGTGCCGCGTCCGCTGCTGGGCGTCAGCAAGCCGCTGAGCATCCGGAAAGTGGTCGATTTCCCCGCCCCGTTGGGACCGAGCAGTCCGAATATCTCGCCCGGGTGGACCGTGAACGATACGTCCTGCGCCGCGGTGAAGGCGCCGTAGTGGCGGGTCAGCCCGATCGCGGCGATTGCTGGTAGGTCGGGATTGCTTTCGCGCAGAGGAAAGGCTGCCGCCAGCGCGCTGGGTTCCAGCGGCCGGCCATCATCGAGGATCAGCGAGAAGCCATCCTCGGCGCTGGGCTCGGCCGATGCCCAGCCTTCGCCCTGGAGCGCCGCCTCGCCGCGGCAAACCGCGCGCAGGTTGCTGCCCGCGATCGTCGCGCTGATGACATCGGGCCGTTCCAGCACCTCTTGCAAGGCTGCGCGGCGATGCCATGGCGGCAGCGCACGCGCAAAAGTTCTGCCGCTCGCTTGCCCGGCCAGACCTTCAGGCGCGCCGGCGTAAAGGACCCGCCCCTCATGCAGCAGCAGCACTTCGTCGCACTTGCCGGCATCTTCGAGGATGCTGGTGGTCCAGACGATCGAGCTGCCTGTGCCGGCGAGTTCCTGCGCCAGATCCCAGATCTCGCGCCGCGAGACCGGATCGACCCCGACTGAGGGCTCGTCAAGCAGCATCAGCGGCGGAGCAGCTACCACCGCGCAGGCCAGCGCCAGCTTTTGCCGCATACCGCCGGACAGTCGGCTGACCGCCCGGTCCATGAACGGGGCGAGCCCGGTCGCACGATACAGGAGCTCCATCCGCTCCGGGTTTTCGCTGGGCTCCAGTCCGCGGAGCCGTGCGTAAAGCGTCAGATTCTGCTCGACTGACAGCTCCGCATAAAGCGCGCCCCCCTGCGGCATATATCCGATCAGCGAACGATCGAGCAGCGCCACTGGCGCGCCCAGAACTTCGACCTCGCCGCTGTCGGCCTCGACCAGCCCGGCCAGGATTCGCATCAAAGTAGTCTTGCCCCCGGCATCGGGGCCGACCAGCCCCAACGAACGCCCCGGCGACAGGCTCAGGCTTATTCCGCGGAGCGCCTGGACCGGTGCCGCTCCGCGGCGCAGGCCCTTGAAGCGCTTGGTCACGTCCGTCAGCCGGAGGAGCGGGGCCTCCGCCACGCCCGCAGCTCAGTTCTTGCCGGCAGCGGTGGGGACGATCACGGTCACCGGCGCGCCCTGACGCAGATCCCCCTTGGGATCGGCAACCGTAAGGCGGATGCGGTAGACCAGATCGGTGCGCAGCTGTTCGGTCTGCACGGTCTTGGGCGTGAATTCGGCCACCGGCGAGATGAAACCGATGGTCGCCGGCCATTCGCGATCGGTTCCATCGGTCCGCACGGTTACGGCCATACCCGGGCGGATCCGGTGCAGATCCGGTTCGGCAACATAGGCGCGCACGCGCACCGGTTGCGTCAGCGCCAGGGTCAGCACGGTCTGGCCCGGCTGGACGATCGCGCCGGCTTCGCGGGCGCGGGTCAGAACCTGTCCCGGTTCCTGCGCGCGGAGCACGGCATCGCCGATGTCGGTCTGCACCGCGCGCCGCTCAGCCAGGATTGCATCGCGGTTGGCGGCACTGGCGGCCTGGTCTTCGACCCGTGTCCCTTCCTCTGCGAGTGACAGCGCGGCGCGCGCCTGGGCCAGGCGGGCCTGGGCGCTGCGCAGCGCCGCTTCGCTGCTCTGCAGGTCGGCTCTGCTGAGAAAACCCTTGGCCTCCAGCGCCCGACGACGGGTGTTCTGGCGGCGCGCCTCGACCACAGCCGAATCGGCCGCGGCAACGTCGGCGCGGGCTTCGCTGATCTGCTGCGGGCGCGATCCGTTGATATCGCGCTCTGCGGTGGCCGAAGCGGATTCAAACCGAGCTTCGGCGCTGGCCAGCCGATCCTGCAAGGGACGCGTATCCAGTTCGGCAAGGATCTGGCCGGGAACCACCTTGTCACCCTCGTCTACCAGCAGCCGTTCGATCTTGCCGGGCACCCGAAAGCCAAGCTGGACCTCGCGGATCTCGACATTGCCGAACAGTTTCAGCCGGCCATCGTCGATGGAACCCCACCAGCCCAGCGCACGGCCGCCAAACCACAGCGCGGCACCCGCAGCAATTGCCAGAAGGACGAACCGCAACGCCTTGTTTTTTGCGGTAGAGTGCTGCGCCGACCCCATAGAACTCCCCCTGCATCCGTACCGATGCCCTGCCGGAAGCTAGCCCATGTACAGGCGCGGTCAAGCAGGAGTCAGGCGGCGATCCCCAAACGGGCCAGCGAACGCTCCAGCATCAGCAGCTGCCACAGCAGGCGGCCGTTGTCGGATCGCCCGGCAATATGCGCCTCGGCGACGGCTGACAGGCGATGGGTATCGAACCAGCCGGTGCGGGCGAGCGCTGTGCTGGTCCCGATCAAGCGCGCGGTCTCGGCCAGAGGTCCGCGGAACCACTGTGCGATCGGGGTGACGAAGCCCTGCTTCTGCCGGAACAGGATATCCTCCGGCAGGTAGCGGCGCATGGTCTTCTTGAGCAGCCACTTGCCCTCGCCGCGCTTCAGCCGCAGGCCTTCGGGGAGGCTGGCGGCGAATTCGACCAGACGGTGATCGAGCAGCGGCTCGCGCGCCTCAAGGCTTACCGCCATGCTGGTGCGATCGACCTTGGTCAGGATATCGCCGGGCAACCAGAACTTGAGATCGGCATATTGCGCGCGGTCCAGCCCCGAACGGGCCGGCGCCCGGCGCATCAGCGCTTCGAACGGCTGTTCTGCGCGGTAATCGCCGCGCAGGCGCAGGAACGCGGGCGAATAGAGCGGTTCGCGAAGCTCGGGCGGAACGATGCCGATCGCCCGGGCATAGCCAGCCTCGCTGGTTCCGGCGAGCGCAAGCAGGGTGGTCTTGGCGCGCAACGGGCGCGGGGCCCAGTCGGCCTTGGGATAGATCGCGCCCAGCGCGCCGAACACCGGCCCGCGCAGCGCTTGCGGCAGGATCGAGCGCATCCGGTCTTCGCCGTGCTGAAAGGCGTGACGGCGGTATCCGGCAAAGGCCTCGTCGGCGCCGTCGCCCGACAGCGCCACGGTCACCGTTTCGCGGGCCAGCTGGCTGACCCGCCACGTGGGCAGTGCCGAAGCATCGGCAAAGGGTTCGTCGAACATCGCCGCAAGCTGATCGACCGCGCCGAAATCGTCGGGGGAGACCACCCGGCTGCGGTGGTCGGTGGCAAAGAGTTCGGCAACCTGGGCGGCGTAGCTGCTTTCATCCAGCGCAGCGATATCGAAACCGATCGAGCAGGTCTTGACCGGATTGCAGCTGGCCTCGGCCATCAGTGCAACTACACTGGAACTGTCGACCCCGCCCGACAGGAATGCTCCCAGCGGCACGTCCGAGACCATCCGCGAGGTGACCGCCTGGCGCAGCAGATGCAGCAGCTCCACCTCCAGATCGGCGGCACGGCCGCTGCGGCGTTCTGCAAACGACACGTCCCACCACTGCGACGGCGCGGGGAGCGGGGCACCGTGGCGCAGCAGCAGTGCGTGACCGGCCGGCAGCTTTTGCACCCCCTGCAGGATCGAGCGGTGATCAGGCACGTAGCCCCACGCCAGATAGTCCTCGATCGCCAGCGGATCGACCTCGCGGCGCAGCAGCGGATGGGCAAGCAGCGCCTTGAGCTCCGAGCCGAAGGCCAGGCTACCATCGCTCAGCGGGGCGTAGAACAGCGGCTTCACGCCCAGACGGTCCCGCGCCAGAAACAACGTGCGCGCGCCCAGATCGTAGATCGCGAAAGCGAACATGCCGTGCAGGCGCGGCAGGCAGCCGGGGCCCCAGCGCTGCCACGCGGCAAGGATCACTTCGCTGTCGCCGTCGGTGTAAAATTCCGCTCCCGCTCCGCGCAGCTCCTCGCGCAGTTCACGGAAATTGTAGATCTCGCCGTTGAAGACCAGCATGGCCCGCCCGTCGCTTGAGGCCATGGGCTGCGGCGATCCGGCAACGTCGATAATCGACAGACGGCGGTGACCCAACCCGACGCCGTGGGCGGTCCAGACCCCGTGGCCATCGGGCCCGCGGTGCGCGATCGCATCGCACATCCGCTCGACCCGCAGCGGATCGACCGGCTTTGGGGTCGCGAGATGAAAGATACCGGCAATTCCGCACATGGCGTCGCTCCTAGCGGCCGGAAGCCATGCGGTCCATCCACGGACCGATCGGTCCGATTGCAGCGCGGAACGCCTCCAGATCGGCTTCGGGCAACCGGCCCCGGCGAGTCTCGGCCGACAGGATCAGCGTGGTAGTGGTGGCCCGGCGCAGGACTATCCGATTGGCGATGGTGGCAACCTTGAGCCTCAGGTTGCTTCCCGTCAGCACATCCCCGGTGCGGTAATAGGTCTGCGCCAGCCGCCCCGTCCTCTCGGCGGAGAGCAGGCGCTCGCTCCTGCCCTCAGCCAGTGCCGGCCCCGCACCCTGCCATGACCAGCCGCTGTCGGGGCGCAGCGCACCTTCGCCAAAGCCGCCGGCCTCCTTGCCTTCGGACTGGGTCGCGTAGAGCGCGAAGAACACATCGACTTCGTGCCCCTGTTGGTCGGCATAGCGGCCCAGCAGGTGATGATCGGACCCCGCCGCGCGCGGCTGCCAGGCAAAACGGGGGGCGTAGTCGATCCGGTGCCAGCCGGGTACCTCTGGCAGGCTGATCCGTGTCGGCAACGGCGCGACGAGCCGGTCGGCGGCGCGCGCCCAGCCCTGCCCGGCAACAACCACGGCAGCCATCGCCAGCCCGGCAACCAGCGGGCGCAGCGAAAATCGCTCCAGCCGGGTCAGCCAGGGCGAGCCGGCGATGGCCGATGCATCGATGAACGGCGCGTCGATGGCCCGATCGAAGTATCGCCAAGACACCGCCAGCACCGCCGCGATCACCAGCGCGAAGAAGATCCAGCCGTAGATCAGGTGATCAATCCCGCCGGCACGCTCTGCCCCGACGTATTGCGCGGCCAGCACCGTGCCGAAGGCACGCAGGCCGTTGGCCACCACCGGGGCAACTACGCACAGCGCCATGAACACGGCGCGGCGGTTCCAGCTTCGGAACCCGACATGGGCCACCAGCACCCCCAGCGCGATCATCGCGATCAGGAATTTTACTCCGGAGCAGGCTTCGGCGACTTCGAACAGACCGGCGGGCGTATCGATGAATACCCCCTCTATCCGGGCCGGAATCCCGCTGACGCGCACCAAGGCGATGGTCAGCGCCGCAGTGATCGTTTGCAGCGCGGGTACGAATTCGTCGCCAAACGGAACCAGGAAAACCATGTAGGCAAAGGGAAACAACAGGGCGGTCCCAGATTTGGGACCCAGCAGAATCAGCGCGCTGGCAGGCAGCATCGCCACCGTCCCTGCCTGGCGCAGCAGATCGAAGCCGGACACCGCCCCCAACAACCACACCGCGACCGACAGAGCGAACGGCACCAGTCCCGGCCGCCAGCCAAGCGGCGCCAGTTGCACAACTTCGGCTCGGCGCTGCCAGACCAGCCAACCGACAATCACCGGAACTAGCAGGATGTGGTTGTAGGTCGAACTGTTCCACCATTGATCGGCCATTGCCAGCCAGTCACGGAAAAACACCGCGATCAGCGTCAGCCAGACCAGCGCAACCTGCCAAGCAGCGCGGCGCCAGACAGGGTCGAGCCCGGCCGGCGGCAATGTGCTTTCCCCAGCGACCGCGTCAGGCGGCATCGCGGACCCGCGCGGCGCCGATGCCGACCAGTTCGGCCAGCGGCGCCAGCGTTGCCTGCCAGCTCATCGTTTCGACGACGTGGCGCCGTGCTTCTGCCCCAAGATTCCAGCCCTGACGCGGATGGCTGAGCAGGGCCGTAGCCCGCTCGAGCAGATTGGCGTCGCTGTCGGCTACGGCAAAATGCTTGCCGTCGGTGGCGCCGATCCCGGTGGCTGCCGCACTGGTCAGCACCACCGGCAAATTCATGGCCATAGCCTCCAGCACCTTGTTCTGCACTCCGCGCGCGATCGTCAGGGGGATCAACGCCAGATCTGCAGCGGCCAGATAGGTTCGGATATCGTCCACTCCGCCCCACACGAACACGCCGTGCTTGCCGTGGTGGTCCATCAGCTCTTCAGCGGGATTGCGTCCGACGACGTGGAATGTCGCCTTGGGCAAGGTTTCGCGGATTGCCGGCAGCAACCGCTCGATCACCCGCAGCGCCGCTTCAACATTGGGAGCGTAGTCCATTTGTCCGGCAAAGATGATCCGCGGTCCGGTGCAGGCCAGCAGCGCCGGCTCAGCCCCAACCAACGCGGGATCGAACAGGCGGCTGTCGATACCGTTGCGCAGAGTCCGGACGTCAGCGGCGGCAAGATCCTCCGGGCTCAGCCGCGCCCGGAACAGCGCGGCTTCTTCGGATGAGACGAACAGGCTGATATCGGCGCGGCGTGCTATCCGCGACTCTTCCAGCGCCAGCAGCCGCGCTTCGCGGGCGTTGATCCAGCCCGTGACGCCGCGGTCACGCTTGGCATAGGCTTCGAATTTGGCCGAATCGACATCGACGAAATCGAAGATCACCCGCCCCTTGAAGTCTTCCGGAATGTATTGGCCCATCTGTCCGGAAAAGGCGTAGATCGCAGAGATCGGCTGTTCGCGCAGCACTGCGGCGACATAGTCCGATATTTCGGCACTGTAGAACGCGGGCAGGCTGGCCGGCTGGCGGGTGAGGAGCGCCTGCATTCCGGCCAGGATCAGCGGCTTGACCCGGCGGACCAGCCGATAACTGCGCGCCAGGGTGGCCAGCTCCACCTCTTCGGCGATCTCGCGTTCGTCGTCGGCAAAGGTGGCGATATGGATCGGGGCGATCATCGCCAGACGCTTCAGGATGTGGTGCGAACGGATCTTGTCGCCGCGGTCGGGCGGGAACGGCATCCGGTGCGAGAGGAACAGGATCTCGTTGCTCATCCCAGCCCCCGTGCGATCCAGGGGCCAAGCGCGTTGGCCAGCGGCAAGGGCAAGCGCTTCCATAGCGCGATCTTGGCGCTGTGGCGGGAGCTGGTGGGATCGGCATCGCGCAGCGGCGCGCCGTCGGCTGCCCAACTGGCGTAGCCCAGCGGCATAGGCTCGAATCCCCAGTTGCGTTTGAAATCATAGGCACCACTGTCCGTCTTCGACCGTCCGAAATCGAAACGGGTGCAGCCCCGCCGCCGGGCATGGAGCATCAGTTCGTAATACATCCGGTCGTTCGCGCGCAGGCGGCGTGCGTCATGGGTTCCCCCGCCCCAGTACGGCATCACCGCGCCTGCGTGGTACAGCGAGAGCACGCTGGCGACCGGTTGCCCGCGGTGCCGGACAGTCAGAATGTCGGCGTCCACGCCAAAGGCGTCGAGCACTTCGGAAAACAGCTGCCGGGGGAACACCGGCGTTCCCAGATTGCGGACGCTCTGGGCGTAGACCGCGTAGTGCGCCGCGCGGTCGTCCAGGCCCGATCCGGTCTCCACCGTCAGGTCGTTGGCCAGGCCCTTGCGCACTTCGGCGCGCTGCTTGCGCGGGATCGCGGCAAGCTGTGCCTCATCGTCGATGGCCAGATCGCAGACAAAGCCGCAGTGCGAATCGTGACGAATGGTCCAGCCGCTCCGCGCTTCGGGCAGCGGTCCGCCGCGCAGCTCGATCGCCGGACAAGAGTTGCGGCTGGCCAGTTCTTCGGCACCGATGAACAGCGCAGCGGTCGCAGCCGCATCCTCGCTCAGCACCCCGCCGCCGACGCCAAATCCACTTGCGACCAACACCCGCCCGAACAGCGGCGATCGGACGTCCAGCAGCGGCAGGTAGCCGATCAGCGACCCCGCCCGTTCTGCCACCAGTGCCAGCGCCCGATTGCCTGTGCCGCGCGCGGTCGCATGCAGCCAGGCCGGGCGGTGAAACGGCGTGCCTGCCGGATGGTCGGCAACAAACGCCTCCAGCCGCAGGGCTTCGTCGGGCTGGGCCAGATCGGCCTGCCGCAGGGTCAGCGACGCCGGGCGGAACGGCGCGTTCATGCTGCCAGCTCCACGGCGCGTTCGGCTTCGCGCAGGGCGAGCACGTCCATCCGACCCCAGGCGAATTCGCGGATCAATTGCCCGAGCTTTTCCGCCATCACGCCAAGGTTCGTATAGTGCCGAGCCTTTGAGCGCAGCGATGCGCCGGTGACGCGTGGCTGCTGGGGATCGATTTCCCAGGGATGGAAATAGAACACGGCCGGACGGTGATCCTCGGTATTGACCTGGCGGATCGCCCAGCGCGAAAAACCGTAGGGCAAGACCCGGAAGAAGCCCCCGCCTCCCGCCGCCAGTCGGCGTCCGGCAAAATGGGCGGTCGTGACCGGTATTTCGACGAGCGACGACCATGGCAGCGGCTTGAACGCAAACCGCGGCGCCTCGCGCCAGCCATAGTGATCGTGGGTGATGGGCGCCACGCTGGAGCTATAGACAAAGCCCTGTTCGGCCAGCACCATATAGGCCCATGGCGTGCGCTGATCGATCGAGAAGCTGGGTGCTCGGTAGCCGGTGATCGCCACCCCTGCCGCGTCTTCCAGCGCCTTGCGGCTGCGCTCGACATCGGCGGCGAATTCCTCACGCGACATCCGGAAGACCCGGGCATGGTCCCAGCCGTGACTGGCCAGCTCGTGCCCTTCAGCGACGATCCGCCGCATCAAGGCGCCGTGGCGCTGAGCCACCCAGCCCAGGGTAAAAAATGTCGCCTTGACGTCGGCGGCGGCAAACATGGCGAGGATAGAATCGCAATTGCGCTCCACCCTCGAGCCGAGAGTGTCCCAGCTGTCGCGTTCGATCACGCCTTCGAAGGCCCCGACCTGGAACCAGTCCTCAACGTCGACCGACAGGCCGTTGACGAGTTGGGGATGATCCACGCTAAGCCTCGCCTGTCCGTCAGGTCACGCGGCAGCGCGGCTGGCGTCGTCGGCTTCAATCCACTCGATGAGCATGGTCAGCGTATGGCGGATGGTCCGCTCCTGCTCGAGCATCTTGGCTTCCAGCGCACCGAACTTGGCCTCAAGCAGCCGCATCGCTTCGTCGCGCGTGCCATCGCCGAGCGGCGCGCCAGCGCTGGCTTCGCGTTCGTTGGCGAGCTCGATCACCGCCTGCTGCAGTTCGGCGATCTGCGCGTCGCGCTCGCCGAGCAGGGTCTGGACGTGGGCCAGCGCAACGCCGTCCGCCGGCGTTTGCGCCGCCGCAACCGCATGAGCGGCTGGATCGGGAGTGCGTTCGATCTTCTTGAGCTGAAGCGTACCGTCGAGCTCAAGCTCTTCGAGTACCTGACTCAGCATTGCACCGTCGATCCGGGTACGCTGTTCGACCGCACCGAGCAGCATCAGCCGGTTGCAGATCTGGTTGATTCTCCGCGGCACGCCGCCCGAAGCTTCGAACAGCTCGGCGAAAACGCGCTGATCGAACGCCGGATTGCCGTCCCAGCCCACGCATTTCAGGCGGTGTTCGATATAGGGCTGAACCTCGTCGCGCTCCATCGCTTCAAGGTGGTGCGCCGCGATCACGCGCTGGCGGAGCTGTTCGAGCTGCGGATGGGCCTGGATCGTTTCGCGAAATTCCGGCTGACCCAGCAGCAGGGTCTGCAACAGCGGGTGCGCGCCCAGCTGGAAGTTGGAGAGCATGCGCAGCTCTTCAAGGGCGTCGAGCAGCAGGTTTTGCGATTCATCGACCACCAGCAGGCAGCGGCGGCCGGCCCGGGCCTCGTCGTGCAGGAAAGCCTCGATCGCGCCGAGCGCGCTGGCCTTGTCGTGCCCTTCGACGATCAGTCCGAACGCCTGGGCGACGACATGAACCAGTTCCTCGGCATCAAGCTTTGAGGTGACGATCTGCGCGGCGGTCAGCCTGGCTGGATCGATCGTCGCCATCAGGTGCGCGACCAGAGTGGATTTGCCCGCTCCGACCTCGCCTGTGATAACCACGAAGCCTTCGCCCTGTGCCAGTCCGTAGGACAGGTAGGACAGGGCCTTGCGATGGGTCAGGCTCTCAAAATAGAACGCCGGATCCGGAGTGAGCTGAAACGCCCGTCCTGACAGCCCGTAGTAGTCGTTGAACATCCTTCTAACTCCGTCAGGCTTCAGAACGAATACCGCACGCCGGCCAAGGCCTGCGCCGTCCAGATATCGGCAAGCGCTTCGCGGTTGACCCCAGTGATGCCCAGCGCGGCCGTCGCGCTGAGACGGCTGGTGATCGACCGGTTGTAGGACGCGGTAGCGCCCACTGCGTTGCTGTTGCCAGCCAAGGCGTCTCCGCTTTGGTACCAGTTGGCCCAAGCGCCCAGGCCAATGCTCGAATTCGCGTCGAGCTTGCCATTGAGATAGGCGGCCAACCAGATGTTCTCGTCGATCGTCAGGTTGGTCACACCCAGCACTGTTCCAGGTACCGCGATGAAGCGGCGGCGGTCGTAGCCCGCCCCCACTCCATAACCGAAGCGCGAACCGGTGTAGCCCACAGAGGCCATCACCCCGCGCCCGCGGAACACTGCAGACCGGACCGAACCCAGCACGCCGATCAGGCAGCCACTCTGTCCGGAGGCAACACTGCCCCGCGCGGCAACACAGCCGCCCAGATCGCCGTTCAGCGGGTTGCGGACAGCCTCGAAATCGGTTGGCAGATTGGCCAAGGCCTTGTTCAGCATCCCGCCGAAGCTGGTCAGGCTGTCATAGGCCGAAATGTTGATGGAAGTGCGCGCGCTGGGTGCATAGGCGAAGCTGCCATAGTAGTTGGTGTAGCCGTACCGGCGGGCAACATGCGCCTCGAGTACGGTACGCTTGCTGGGCCGCCACATGACCCCGGCATCCCAGATCAGGCCTTCACTTTCGAAGGCGATCTGGCGCGGGGCCGAGCTGTCCGTGACATAGCGCCCGTTGCTGTCGAGCACCGGCAGGCCCGTGACGGTATCGCGCAGCGCATCGCGGCTCGAAACCTCAACCTTTTCCCAGCCGACCCCGGCAACCAGCTGCAGATCGCTGGTCAGCGGCACGGCGACATCGCCGCGGGCGTGAAAATCGTTGATGCGTTGATCGAGATTGGAGATATCTTCGCGGTTCCAGCCCACCCCGGCACCAATTCCGACCGGCAACGGCTCGCCGGCTTTGGTGCCGAAATGAAGCTCGGCGTTATGCCGGGTTGCATCGTCGAGCACATCGACCGGGTTCTGACCTGGCACCACCGCGATCGCATTGGGCGAATCGACGCGAGTGTAGCCGAAGTAATAGTGACCGTTGACCGCAACATCACCCATCCGGGTGGCCAGGCTGGGCCCGGCATAGGCCGAATAGACCTGCGTGGCGCTGTCGTCGAATTCCAGTCCGGAAACGGTCGATCCGTTGTTCTCGACACTGCTGCGCGCCGCAAGGGCACCCACTTCGAAGTTAAGCGTGCGCGGAACGACGGCGGTCTGGAACCGGGCAATGCCCGAAAGCGTATCGCTGTCCGCTGCCTTCTTGCCCCAACCGAACCGGCGCTCATAGCGAACCGAGACCGATCCCTGATTGTTGCGGCCGGCAAAGCTGGCGTCGATCCCGGCGGCGAGGCTCGAATAGGTCAACGTTTCGCTGCCCGGCGAAAGTTCGGCCAGCAGCACCTGGCTTGCCTCGATATAGGGGCTCACCGTGACCCGCGGACCGCGACCGACACCGGTGGAATCCGAGACATCGCCGGAATCGCCTTCTCCCGCGACGTCGTCGTAGGGCAATTCCTGGGCGTGGAGTGCGAGCGGCGAACAGGCCGCCAGGATGGCGGACAGTGCGGCAAATCGTGTAAGCAGGCAGGACTTCATGGTCATCCCCCGTATCCGTAATATGATCCGAAGCGGCGACCGCTCGGACTGAAATGGACGGCATTGAGCAACAGTTGAATGTTCGGGCAGGCCGACAGCAGCGAGATGGCATCTTCCAGCGCGCCCTGACCGGTCTTGTCGGCGCGGGCCACGAGCACGGCCTGGCCGACGTATTTGGCCAGTTCCGCAGCAGGCGATGCCGCCAGAGCCGGCGGTGAATCGAAAATCACGATGCGGTTGGCCGCACCCTGGGTCAGCCGGTCGAGCACCTGCCGGGTGCGCGAGCTGGACAGGAATTCCGAATCCGATGTCGTGGCATTGCCGGCCGGCAGTACCCACAACCCGGAAATGTCGGTTCCGATAACGCAATCGGCAACATCGATATCCGGGTTGGACAGCGCATCCATCAACCCCGGACCGCCGGGCAGCCCCAGCGACGAAAGCACAGACGGCTTGGCGAAATCGGCATCGACCAGCAGGACTTCACTTTCCTTTTCGGCAGCGATCGCCAGAGCCAGATTGACCGAGGTGTAAGTCTTGCCCTCGCCCGGATGGGGCGAGCAGATCAGCACCCGCTGCGCCGCCGGGCCCATGCCCTGCTGGGCCAGCTGCGATGCCTGAAGCAGCACCTGGCGCTTGACGATGCGGAACTCCTCGAGCAGCCCGGTGACGCTTGCTTCGGGCACGATCAGGCCCTGATCGCGCAGGTGCTGGCGGCGCACGGCGTGAACCGCACCTTTGAAGCGGACTGGCGGCACTGCCGGTACAGGCGGTGCCGAAGCCGCGGCGGACACCACTTCACCTTCGATCACGGCAGGCGGCGGCGCGGTGGCAGGCTGGTCGATCGGCGCCGCGGCGGCCGGCTTGACCGGCGTTACCTCCGCCTCTTCGATCGTGTCGTCGGCACGGCGATAGCGGCGGCGTTTCGACGCCGGGGGAATCAGATCCGCCGGGATTGGCGCGGACGTGAGCTGAACCAGATCGTAGTTGCGCACGACCCGCTCGATCAGCGTGCCGCCCTCCTTGGACCTGGCTGCTTCCTCACCCTTGCGGGGCGGAACGGGGATCTTGCTGTGTTTGGTCATTGCCGTCCCCTCAGGCCACCATGCCGCGCTGGATGAATTCCACCGTCAGCAGCAGTACGAACAGCCCGCACAGGGCGCCGCTGGCCGCGTAGAACAGCCGGAGCCGTTTGCGCCGCAGATCGCGCCCGGCATCGGTCAAGGTGGCGCTGATCGCCCCCAGAACCGGCAGACCGAGCGCGGATTCGAGTTTGGAGGTGGTCGAAAAGGTCGAGCGCAGCTGGCTGATCGCAAAGGCCGCAGCAACTCCGGCGCCCAGCCCGGCCACCAGCACGCCGAACAGCAGGAACGGACGGTTTGGCGAGATTGGCCCGCGCGGGGTCGTCGGCGGATCGACGACCTGGAACTTGACCGCGTTGTGTTCGGTCTGGACCTGGCCGCGCAGGCGCAGCTCCTCGCGATCCTGCAGCAACTTGTCGTACTGCTGCTTGAGCACGTCGTAGTCGCGGTTGATGCGCTGCTGCTCGGCGGCGACCTGCGGATTGGTGATCTGCTGCGAGGTAATGCGGCTGAGATCGCCCTGAACCATGGCGCGCCGGGCGCTGAGCGCCTGAACATTGGCCTGGCGATCCGCGCGGATCGATTCGAGCGAGCTGTAAGCCGGATTGGGCATGCCGCCGGGTCCGCCTTCACTGGCCGCAGCCGGCCGCAGAGCGTTGACCTGGTTACGCGCGGCAATCACGTCGGGGTGGTTGTCGGTCAGGCCGCGGGCGCGCATGCCGGCCAGTTCGGCCTGAGCCTGGGCCAGCGCCGCGCGGGCACCGCCGACCGGGCCCGATCCGGGCAAGGTCTTGGGGGTGCCTGCCAGCTGGCCGTTGATCGCCGCCAGCGCGCTTTGGGCGGCGGCCAGATCGGCGTCGATCCCGCGCAGTTCGGCGCGGCTCGCCTCGAGCCGTTGCATCACGGAGAGACTGCCCTGGGCCATATCCGGATTCTGCGTTTCGAAAGCCAGGCGCTTCTGCTCGGCGAGTTCGAGTTCCTTTTGCCGCGTTGCGAGCTGCTGGTTCATGAAATCGAGCGAGGTGTTCATTTCGCCGCGGTTTCCGGCAAGGTTCTCGTCCCGGAAGAGGTCGATCATCCTCTGGACGATGCTCTGCGCCATCTTGGCGTTTTCGGCGTCCGAGCGCGAACCATCACCGTACTTCGCCGAAATCTCGAACGTGTTCTCCTGTTGGCTTTCGACCTTGATCGCCTTGGCCAGACCCAGCACGGCGCCTTCCATCTGCTTGGGTGTCGTGACGTCTTGGCTCAGCGGGGTTCCGCGGATCACCTTTTCAAGATTGACCGCGCTGGTCAGCGTCTGGCGCACCCGGTCGATGTCGCGCTTGCCGTTCGAGGGCACGCCGGTGACATCGGACAGCACGTCGTCGAGCTGGACGAAAACCCGCGAACGTGATTCGTAGGTGTTGGGGATCGACGCGATCATCAACCAGCCGAGCAGGCACACGCCCCAGGCGACAGCCAGCGCCAGCCATCGGCGGTGCCAGATGCTGAAGATCGCTGCGCGCAGTTCGTCGAAAATGGTGTTCATGGATCTGCCCCCGGCCGCCCTTCCTCAGAACGAACTTTCGGGGATGATGATCACGTCACCGGGCATCAGCATGACATTGGCCGAGCTGTCGCCTTTCTTGAGCAGATCGCCCAGACGCACCGCGAATTCCTTTTGCTTGCCGGTTTCCTTGTCGAAGCGGATCAGCTTGGCCCGGTTGCCCGAAGCGAATTCGCTGAGGCCGCCGACTGCGATCATCGCATCGAGCAGGGTCATGTTGGCGCGGTAGGGCAGCGAGGCCGGTTTTTCGGTCGCACCGACAACCCGGACCTGCTGGCTGAAGGTTCCGGCGAACTTGTTGACGATCACCGAGACCAAGGGATCCTGGATGTACTGCGAGAGCTGCAGGGTGATGTCGTCGGCCAGCATCTTGGGAGTCTTGCCCACCGCCGGCATATCGGTGATCAGCGGCGTGGTGATCCGCCCGTCGGGCCGAACCTGCACCTTCGCGCCGAGTTCGGGATTGCGCCAGACGAAGATCGTCAGCTCGTCGAGCGGGCCGATCACGTACTCCTCGCCCGGACCTTCCTGCATCGCCACGAACGACGCGGGCGGCAGCTGCGGTCCGTTGGCGCTCCCGGCGCAGCCGCCCAGCGCAAGGCTGGCCATGGCACTGCCGGCAAGCAGGCGGGAGAAACGGTCGATCGGCATCGGGCATGTCCTTTTCGCGTACCGGTCCGCCGCGCGAGGATGCCCACCCCGCGCCGCGACCCGGCAATTCACCTTCCGCTATCGGCAAAAAGGGTGAATATTGCGTTAGCCTTTGGCCCAATTTCAGGATTTCGGCGGGGTTAGTTCGGCGCAGTCCCAACGCGGGACAGGGTGAAAGCGATTGGTTAAACCAGCATTTCACATGCCGGGCCGTGTCCCAGGAATTGGGCCGGACTGGCGCTGGCGCCATAGGCCCCGGCACAGAACACCGCGACCAGATCGCCGACCTCGGCCCGGGGCAATCCGGCTTTGTCCGCCAACCGGTCCAGCGGCGTACACAGACAGCCAACCACGCTGACTTCCTCGCTATCCGGCGCGCCGAATCGCGACGCGATTGCAACGGGATAGTTGCGGCGCACGACGGTTCCGAAATTGCCGCTCGCCGCCAGCTGATGGTGCAGCCCGCCGTCAACCACCAGAAAGACCTCGCCGTGGCTCTCCTTCCTGTCAATCACGCGGGTTAGGTAAACACCTGCTTCACCAACAAGATAGCGGCCAAGTTCAATGCAAAATCGAGTTTCCTGCAGCACAGCCGGCAGGGCCGCGAAGCGAGCCTCGAGCCGCTGGCCGATCAACGAAAGATCTATCGGAGTATCGGCGGGGAAATAGGGAATCCCGAATCCGCCGCCCAAGTTGCAGCGCGGCAACGGCGAGCCGCTCGCTTCGGCCAGTTGCGCCGCGAGGTCCAACGTCGCGGCCTGGGTTTCGGCAATCGCCTCGCTGTCGAGCGACTGGCTCCCCGCAAAGATGTGCAGCCCTTGCCAGTGGGCGCCGCTGGCGATGATCCGCCGGGCCAGCGCGGGAACCCGGGCAGCATCGACACCGAAGGGCTTGGCGCCCCCGCCCATCTTCATCCCCGAGCCTTTGAGGTCGAAGTCCGGATTGACCCGCACCGCCAACCGGGGAACGGCGCCCAGGTGATCGGCGATGGCAAAGGCCCGGTCAGCCTCGCCTTCGGATTCGAGATTGAGCGTCACGCCGGATGCAATCGCCGCCTCCAGCTCGTCGTCGCGCTTGCCGGGGCCGGCAAAGCTGATCCGCGCGGGATCGGTTCCGGCTGCGCGCGCCAGCGCAAGTTCACCGCCGGAGGCAACGTCAAACCCATCCACCAATCCATCCATCAGCGCCAGCAGCGGGCCATAGGGATTGGCCTTGACCGCATAGTGCAGCGCCAGCCGCGCCGGCATGGCGGCGCGCAGTTCGGCCACTCGGTTACGAACCTGATCGCCCGAATAGACGAACAGCGGCGTGTTCCCGGTCTGGGCAACCAGTTCGTTCACCCGGCGGCCAGCAATCGCAAGTTCGCCGTCAATAGCGGCAAAGCCAGGTGGAATGGGCCCCAGCGGTTTCACGCAGCCAGCTCCGCATAGAGGCCGTTACGGTCGATTTTGCCGTTGGGCGAAACCGGCAGCGCTGTGCGCCAGTGGATGACTCTCGGTTGCATGAAATTTGGCAGCTCTTGCAGAAGGATGCGCGGCAATTCGTGTTCAGCGTCTGAAGATCCTAACGCGGCCCTCACTATCAGGTGCACGGCCTGCCCCAGTCGTTCGTCGGGAATACCCAGCGCCACGGCTTCGGCCACCAAACCGCTCGCCAGTGCCGCCTCTTCGATTTCCTGCGGGCTGATGCGGTTGCCCGCACTCTTGATCATCGCGTCGCGCCTTCCGACGAAATAGAGCAGACCATCGGCGTCGCGCCGCACCCTGTCACCGGACCAGACCGCCGTACCGCCATAGCGTGATGCCGCCGGGGCGGGTTTGAAGCGCTCACCGGTGCGGACGGCATCCTGCCAGTATCCCTGCGCCACCAGCGGCCCGCAGTGAACCAGCTCCCCCTCCTCGCCATCGGCCGTCACCGCTCCGCTGTCGTCAACCACCAGAATTTCGGCATGAGGGATCGCCGTGCCCATCGAGGTCGGATGGCTGTCGATCAGCGCCGGGTCGAGGAAGGTTGAGCGAAAGGCCTCGGTCAGGCCGTACATCGCGAACAGCCGCGCGGCGGGGAACAGTGCGCGCATGCGCCGCACCAGATCGGGGGTCAGCGCGCCGCCGCTGTTGGTCAGCCGGCGCAGCGATTTCGCCGCCGCCGCAGGCCAGTCCAGCTCGGTCAGCTGCACCCATAGCGGCGGCACGGCCGCCAGCGTCGTCACGTCGTGACGCTCCACCGCCTTCACCACATCGCGCGGCGTCAAATAGTCGAGCGGCACCGCGCTTGCTCCGGCGTACCAATGTGACAGCAGCTGGTTCTGGCCATAGTCGAACGCCAGCGGCAACACCGCCAGCGCGCGGTCGTCGGGCTGAAGGCCAAGGTAAGTTGCCACGCTTTCGGCCCCGAGCCAGAGGTTGGCGTGGCTCAGCATCACCCCCTTGGGCTTGCCGGTTGATCCCGACGTATAGAAGATCGCCGCCAGCTGGTCGGGATCGGCTTCAGAAGGGTGCAGCGGAGCGGTCACCGATGCTGCCGACACGGCATCGCCCTCGCTCCAGACGGCACAGCCAACCGGTACGTCGCCCGGAAGCAGCGAAGCGAGCCGCGCCGGAGTGCCGATCAGCAGCCCTGCTCCGCTGTCCGCAAGGATATGCGCGACCTGCGCGTGTTTGAGCAGCGGGTTGACCGGCACGTGGACCAAACCGGCCCGCGCTGCCGCAAGCGGCAGCAGACAGGTCAGCTCACCCTTGGCGGCCCAGCTCGCCACCCGCTCGCCCGGCCGCGGCAACTGCGCCTGCAACCATCCGGCAAGCCGGGCGACACGATCCCTTAAATCCTTGTAGCTAAGGATACCTTCGCGCAAGACCAGCGCCGGCGCGGCATCGTTGCCGCGCAAGGCCAGGTGGTCCAGCGTCCGGATGGTCGAGGCGGGTTCGGCAGTCACGGAAAAACTCGATGGCTCCACACGAAGGGGATGATGCGACGTGATCGTGGTTAACTATCACGATGATCTTAACGAAGTGCAAGGCGATGCCCCACTGGCAGCCCTGCTTTCGGCGGCGCAGGCGCGTGCTCCGTTCGACCGGCTGGAGTGGTGGCGCAACCTGACCGAAACCTGCGATCTGTTCCCGCTGATCGCCGTGGCGCGCGACGGCGATCAGCGCGCTGTGCTGCCGCTGCTGCGCCGCAAGCGAACCATCGTGCCGCTCGCCAACTGGTACAGCTTCCGCACGGCCGCGCTCTCGACCCCTGGCGCAGACCGGACCGCGCTGTTTGCCGCACTCGCCTCCGAATTGATCGGCCAAGCGCCGCGCATCACGCTGGATAAGCTGTCCGCCGACGACGCAGACCTGCTGGCTGCGAGTTTCAACGCGGCGGGCTGGTCGGTCTGGCGCGCGCAGTGCGACATCAATCATGTGCTGCCGGTGGCCGGGCGCAGCTTCGCCGAATACCTTGCGGAGCGCCCTGGCCCCCTGCGAACCACTCTCAAGCGCAAAGCCGGCAAGGTGCAGGTCTCGCTTCACCGCAGCTTCGATCCGCAGGCCTGGTCCGACTACGAGGCTGTCTATGCCGCGAGCTGGAAACCGGAGGAAGGCTCTCCAGCGTTTCTGCGCCGCTTTGCAGAAGAGGAAGGCGCGGCGGGGCGGCTGCGGTTGGCGGTGGCGCATGCCGATGGCCAGCCGGTGGCCACGCAGTTCTGGACGGTAGAGGCCGGAACTGCCTTCATCCACAAGCTCGCCCACACCGAGCAGGCAAAGGCACTCTCCCCCGGCACTACGTTGTCAGCGGCGCTGTTCGAAGAGGTGATCGATCGCGACCGGGTCAGTCTGGTCGATTTCGGAACCGGCGACGACGCCTACAAGCGCGACTGGATGGAACAGGTCCGGCCGCGCTATCAACTCGATCTGCTGCGCCCGCTCTGGCCGGGCAACTGGCCGGCAATGGCGCGCCATGCCTTGCGCCGCGCCGCCGGGCGGGGCTAGAGCACCCCTTCCGCATCAACTGGATGAGCCATGACCGCCTCGATCGACCACAAACTGCGCCGCGTGCTGGCAGACGTGCTAGGCCTCAAACCGGGCCAGAGCGACGCGTTCACCAAGGACACCGGGTTGTTCGGTCATCTTCCCGAACTTGATTCGATGGCCGTCGCAGGCCTGTTGACCGAGTTGGAGGACCGCTTCGACATCGTCATCGACGAGGATGAGGTGGATGGCGAACTGCTGGAAACCTACGGCGCACTGCTGGCCTTCGTGAAGGCAAAGCGCGAGGCGGCGTGACACCCCATACGTACCCTTGCCCCCTCTCAGCCGGCGGCAGCGTCGACGAATATGCGCTGGGCTTTGACCGCGGCCGCAAGGAGCGGCTTCTGGTCATCCCAGCGCTGTTCGACGAGGCCAATCGCATGCGCCGCTTTACCGTGGAGGTGATGCGGCGCCTGGACGGCGCGGGGATCGACTGCTTCCTGCCCGACCTTCCCGGCTGCAACGAAAGTCCGCAGGATCTGGCGCTGCTGGAGCCGGAGGACTGGGCCACGGCCATGCACGCGGCCGCGCGCCACTTCGGTGCCAGCAAGGTACTGGCGATCCGCGGCGGCGGACTGATCCTGCCCCCGGCGATCAGCGGCTGGCACTATGCGCCGGTCAAGGGCGCCAACCTGCTCAAGACCATGCTGCGCGCCCGGGTGCTCGCCGCACGCGAGGCCGGCGTGACGGAAAGCATCGATGGCCTCGCCGCCGAGGGTCTGGAGCTCGGTCTCGATCTCGCGGGCTATCCGCTGTCGGGCGAAATGCTGCGCCAGCTGCAGGGTCTCGCGCCCGCACCCCGCGCGGGTATCACCGTGATTGCGCACGAACTGGTCGGCGGCAGTCCGCTGTGGCTGCGTGCCGAGCCAGACGAGGATCCGATCCAGGCCGACGCCCTGGCCGCGGTGATCGCGATGGGGGCGCTGGCATGAAACGTCGTCACCTGACCTTTTTCTGCAAAGGCACGGAGCTGGCCGCAACACTCGACGCCGCCCGCGCGAAAACCGGGCTGCTGATCGTCAGCGGCGGCAACGAGGTTCGCTCGGGACCCTGGGGCAGCCAGGCGCAACTGGCCGAACGCATTGCCGCAGCCGGGTTTCCGGTGTTCCGCTTTGACCGCCGCGGCGTCGGCGACAGCGCGGGCGCCAACGCCGGTTTCACAGGCAGCGCGCCCGATATCGCTGCTGCGATCCATGCCTTCCGCGCACACGTCCCAGCACTGCAGCGGGTGGTGGCCTTCGGCAATTGCGACGCGGCCAGCGCGTTGATGCTGGCCGGCGGAAAAGGCTGCGACGCGCTGGTGTTGGCCAATCCGTGGACTTTCGAGCCAGAACGCGCCCCGGAGCGCGCGGCTGACACTCCGCCAAGGCCAGCGATGCCGCCGCAACTGGTGCGCGCGCATTATCTCAAGCGGCTCAGCGATCCGCGCGCGGTGTGGCGGCTGCTGACTGGCAAGGTCAACGTGGGGGCGCTTGCCGCCAGCCTCAAGGACGCCGCCAAACCTGCTGCTCCGCCAAGCTCGCTGGCGCAAGATATGGCCTCCGCGCTCACCGGATTCGCTGGCGGGGCAACGATCCTGCTCGCTGGACGCGACCGCACAGCCCAAGCCTTTCTGTCGCATTGGGACAAAAACGATCCGCGTCTGCGCACGTGCCCCGAAGCAAGCCACAGCTTTGTCGAACCGCAGGCCCGGATCTGGTTGCAGGGGCAGATTTTGGGCGCGTTGCGGGGCTTGTCCTAGCCGGCTTTCAGTGCCTGAAACTCGCGTTCAGCGACAAACCGTTCCGCGTCGAGCGCTGCCATGCAGCCGGTTCCCGCCGCCGTCACTGCCTGGCGATAGGTGTGATCCATCACGTCACCGCAGGCGAAAACGCCCGGAATGGCGGTTTTCGGCGTGCCCGGCTGGACAATCAGATATCCGCCGGCGTCCACCTCGAGCTTGTCCTTGAACAGCTCGGTCGAGGGGGCATGGCCGATGGCAACGAAAGCCCCATCGGTCGGTTCGACCGACATTTCGCCGGTGACTGTGTCCTTCAGCGCCACTCCGGTCAGGCCGGTGTCACCGCCCACGAAGTGATCGACCGCCTTGTTCCACAGCACCTTGATGTTGGGATGGGCCTGGAGCCGGTCCTGCAGGATTTTCTCCGCCCGCAGGCTGTCGCGGCGGTGAATCAGCGTGACGTCCTGCGAATGGTTGGTGAGGTACAGCGCCTCTTCCACCGCGGTGTTGCCGCCGCCGATCACCACCACCTTCTTGCCGCGATAGAAGAACCCGTCACAGGTGGCGCAGGCCGAAACACCCTTGCCCGAAAGCTCCTGCTCGCCCGGCACGCCCAGCCAATTGGCCGCCGCGCCGGTGGCGATCACCAGCGTTTCGCCTTCATAGACATCGCCGCTGTCGCCCACCGCGCGGAACGGCGGGCCGGACAGATCGACCGAGGTGATCGTGTCCCAGATCATCCGGGTGCCGACATGCTCTGCCTGGGCCTGCATTTCCTGCATCAGCCACGGACCCTGGATCACATCGCGAAAGCCCGGATAGTTTTCGACATCGGTGGTGATGGTCAGCTGCCCGCCCGGCTGCAGGCCCTGTACCACGATCGGCTGAAGCCCGGCACGCGCGCCATATATCGCCGCCGAAAGCCCCGCCGGGCCCGAACCGATAATCAGCATCCGCGTGGTGTGGGTGGTCATTCGTGCCTGTCCTGCAATGTGCTTGCCCGCCATGTAGGAACCCCGCCGCCGCCATGCAAACCGTGCGGGTCTGTTGCCCACAAGTTGACGCCGCCCGCCCTTCACCCCAAAAGCCGCAGCCATGAATCTCCACGGACCGACCTCGAACAGCTTCATCTCGCAGCGCCTGCGGCTTCACTATGTCGACTGGGGCAGCCCGGAAAAGCCGCCGCTGATCCTTCAGCACGGCGGGCGCGATCATTGCCGCAGCTGGGACTGGGTGGCGGAAGAGCTGGCGCACGACTGGCACGTCATCGCGCCGGACCTGCGCGGCCACGGTGACAGCGCCTGGGCGCCCGATGGCAACTATGAAATGAACGCCTTCGTCTATGATTTCGCCCAGTTGGTGCATACGCTGGGGCACGATTCCGTCACGATCGTTTCGCATTCGCTTGGCGGCAATATCGCCACGCGCTTTACCGGGCTCTACCCTGACAAGGTGCGCAAACTGGTGAATATAGAAGGTCTGGGGCCCTCGCCCAAGATCCGGGCCGAGCGCGAGGCGCAGGGCTATGCCAACCGCTTCCGCGACTGGATTGACAAGCGCCGCGCCGCATCGGGTCGTTTGCCGCGCCGCTATCCCACGATCGAAGCCGCCTTCGCCCGGATGAAGGAGGAGAACGCCTTCCTGACCGACGAACAGGCCCGTCACCTGACGGTGCACGGCGCCAGCCGCAACGAGGATGGCACCTGGAGCTGGAAGTTCGATCCCTATCTCAACGTCTGGCCGTTCGAGGACACGCCCGAGGAGCGTACGCAAGAGCTGTGGGCCGCGATTACCTGCCCGGTACTGTTGTTGTACGGGGCTGACAGCTGGGCCTCCAACCCGGAAAAGGACGGCCGGGCAATTGTGTTCAAGGACTATCGGGTCAGTGAATTCGAAGATGCCGGACACTGGCTGCACCATGACCAGTTCGACCGGTTCATGCGCGAAGTGAAGGCGTTTCTTTAGACTTCGAGATAGTGCGCGCGCAGCTCTTCACGCGCCACATGGTCCACGCCAAGAACGTCCGTCAGATAGGCGTCGATCGAACCGTGACGGCCTTCCACCGCCGCAAGCGCCGTCCGCAGATAGTCCTCCTCCACACCCATCAGCGTCCGGATCGTCGCATCGTCGATCCCGCCATGCCGGGCGCGAATGTGGTCGGCTCCGGCGGCGATCCGAGCCTCGATATTGCCGGCCTGATTGGTCAGCAAATAGTCCGCCAGAATGTCATCGCGCGCGACACCCAGCACGTGCTGGGACAAGGCAACGGCGAAGCCTGTGCGATCCTTGCCGGCCACGCAATGCACCAGACTAGGCCCTTCGGCGCGCCTCAGCACCTCGAAATAGCAGCGCAGCATCGGCACCAGATTTTCGCGAAAAGCGATGCCATTGTATAGCCGCATCATGGCCGCACGCGCCTCGGCAGCCGTAACCACGCCATCGGCCGCCTCGGTATGCAGCGCCAGTCCGGCAGTCTCCTCGGGGTAGCGAAAAACCTGCGCAGAGAAGTCCGAATGCCTGCGGCAGGGATTGGCCTCATACTCGCTCGGGCCGCGCAGATCGATCACCGTGGCGATACCCAGCCCGTGAATAGCTTCGAGATCGGTATCGCTCGCCTCGACGTGCTGGGCCGATCGCCACAGCAACCCGGACTTCACCTGGGCGCCGCCCGCCCCAGCATAGCCTCCGTAGTCGCGAAAGTTGTGGACGCCTTGAAGCGGGAGAACGCGGGTTTCGGCCATGGCACCGCCGATGGCAGCATGCTGCCCGGTGTGCAAGCGCGGCGACAGCAATGTGCCTGTGATGCACCAGCCGTTAACTTTGATTGGCCAAGGAAATCAAACACGGTTAGTGATATGGCCTGTGACACAATGCACCGAATGGCGACTGAATTGGCGATCGCCGCACAGCGGGCAGCGGGTACGCGGCGAGACCGCGTACCTTTGCATGGGGGTATAAGTGACCAAAATTGAACGACAATCCCTGGCGCACTATGCCGGCCGCTACCGCACTTCGGTGGCGATTGTCGTTGTCGCCAGCATTTTCATGAATCTGATGGTCTTCGCCGGCACGCTGTACATGATGCTGGTCTATGACTCGGTTCTGCCCAGCGGCAGTCTCGCCACCCTGGCCGGGCTGTTTGCGATGCTGCTGGTTCTCTATGCGTTTCAGGCTGTGTTTGAATCGATCCGCGGCGATGCACTGCTGACCATTGCCAACGGGGTGCATGACGAGCTGTTCCGCTCGGTCCACTACGCCACCACCAGCACACCGCTGAAAGGCCCGGTCAAATCGAGCGACGGGCTCCAACTGGTGCGCGATCTTGACCAGATTCACAGCTTCCTGGCCGGCCCCGGGCCGGTCGCGCTGATCGACCTGCCGTGGGTGATCGTCTTCCTTATCGTTCTCTCCGCGCTGCATTGGGCGCTGGGACTGACCGCTCTGGTCGGCACGCTGGTGCTGGTGCTGCTGGCGGTGCACACCTCCAAACAGACCGCCAAGGGCCTGCATGCCATGGGCAACGTGGTCGGCGCCCGCTCTGCCGCGACTCTGGACGAGCTGCGGTTCGTCGAAAGCGCCGCCGCGATGGGCATGCGTGACCGGCTGCTCGCCCGGGCCGGCGGGTTCGAACATCACTTCATCGACGCCCAGTCGTTTCTCTCGCGGGTCGGTACCCGGCTCGGCTCGACCGGCAAGGTGCTGCGCATGCTGCTGCAATCGGGCATGCTGACGGTCGGCGCCCTGCTGGTGATCGACGGACAGGCCAGTGGCGGTGTGATTCTGGCATCGTCGGTGCTGTCGGGCCGGGCGCTGGCGCCGGTCGACATGGCGATCGGCAACTGGCGCAACATGTCGACCGCACGCACCGGCTGGACCCGGCTGATGGAGGCAATCGACGTCTTCCGTCCGCCCCACCCGCGCAGTGTTCAGCTCGATCCGCCCAACAAGGAATTGCGGGTGCGCGATCTATGGCTGGTTCCGCCAGGCACCGAACGGAGCGTGCTCAACGGCATCTCGCTCGATCTGATACCGGGACAGGCGGTAGCGATCATCGGCCCCAGCGCGGCGGGCAAAACCACGCTGGCGCGCGCGCTGGTGGGGATCTGGCCGCCCAGCCGCGGCGAGATCCGGATCGATGGCGCAACATATGACCAGTGGGACCCCGATCAGCTGGGCGCCTCGTTTGGCTATGTCCCCCAGTCGGTTGACATCCTTGAGGGGACGATCGGGCAGAACATCGCCCGTTTCGATCCGCAGGCAACCTCGGAATCAATTGTCGAAGCGGCGAAAGCGGCGGGGATGCACCAGACAATCCTGGCGATGCCGCAGGGCTACGATTCCCGCGTCACCTCCTCGGGGATGGAGCTTTCGGCCGGTCAGCGCCAGCGGATCGGTCTGGCGCGGGCGCTGTACGGCAATCCCTTCCTGATAGTGCTGGACGAGGCCAATTCGAACCTCGACGGTGAAGGCGATGCCGCGCTGGCGACGGCAGTCGAAGCCGTCAAGGCACGCGGCGGGGTCGTGGTGATGATCACCCACCGCCCGGCCACACTTGGTCCGATGACCCATATCGCGGTACTAAACCAGGGCAAGATCGTGGAATTCGGTACCCGGGACGATGTCATGAAAAAGCTGGGCGCGGCCCCTGCCCTGGCCAACCCGCCAGGCCCACCCCAGAACAAGGCCGAATCCGCATGAACGTGCCGATGAAGTTGAACGACGACGACGCCGGTGCTGTCGCTCCCGATGCAGGCGTGCGCAGGCTGCGCCGCGTCCTGTCGATCTCGGGCGGTCTGGTGCTGGTGATGACGATCCTGGCCGCGGTCGTGCCGATGGGCGGCGCGGTGATCGCGATGGGCCAGGTCGGGGTCAAATCCCACGTCAAGCGGATCGCGCACCCTGGGGGCGGCGTGATCTCCGAAATCGCGGTGACGAACGGCCAGCACGTTGAAAAGGGCCAGCTGCTGATGCGGCTGGACAACAATGTATCGGGCGCCGATCAGACCTTTTCCGCGCGCACGGTCGAACAGCTGCTGGCCCAGCGGGCCCGGCTCGATGCCGAACGCATGGGGCTTGGCCGGGTCGCCTTCCCACCAGAGCTTACCCAGTCGAACGCGGCAAGCGCGCGCTCCGCGATGGCGGACGAGGCGCACCTGTTCACGATCCGGCAGTCCGAGCAGACCCAGCTGCGCGCCCAGCTGCGCGCGCGGATCGAACAATACAACCAGTCGATCATCGGCATGGGCGCGCAAATCGTCTCGCTGCAATCGCAGCGCCGGCTGATCGAGCCCGAACTGGTCAGCGTGCGCGGGCTGTGGGAAAAGAAGCTGGTGACGATCAGCCGCCTCAACGAGCTTGAGCGCGCGGCCGTCAGCCTGGATGGCAGCATCGCCGCGCAGCAGTCGCAGGTCGCCGAAGCGCGCGCCCGGATTGCCGAAACCCAGCAGCAGCTGATCCAGCTGAGCGAAACCCGCCGTGCCCAGGCCGGTGAAGAGGTCGCGCGGATCAATACCGCGCTCAACGACCAGCGCCTGCGCAGCGTTTCCGCCACCGATCAGAACACCCGCAGCGAGATCCGCGCGCCTTACTCAGGCACGGTCGAGAAGGTGGCTTTCACAGCGATTGGCGAAGTGATCCGCCCGGCCGATCCGATCATGGAAATCGTTCCCGACCGCGACATGATGGTGGTCGAGGCCATGGTCAGCCCGACTGACATCGATCAGGTCCACACCGGCCAGAAAGCGCGAATCCGTTTCAGCGCCTTCAACCGCACGGCGACCCCGGAAATTCCGGGCCGCGTGGTCTACGCCGCGACCGACAAGACCGAACTGCCCGGTGGCGGTCCGCCGTTCTTCATCGTCCGGCTGGAAGTCGATCAGGCCTTGCTCAGCAAGGAAGGCATGCCGCTGCGCAGCGGCATGCCGGCGGAAGTCTATATCGAGACCGGCCAGCGTTCGCTGCTGTCCTATCTGACCAAACCGCTGCAAGACCAGTTCGCCCGCTCGTTCCGCGACAACTGAGCCGTCCTGCGCCGCTGCCGACGCCGATCAATCCCGGACAAAAAGAAGCGGGCGGAGATCCACGATCTCCGCCCGCCCTTTTGTAACGCGGTAGTCAGGTCAAGCCTGGATCACAGCGCCCAGTCGTCCATGCCGCCGCTGAGGTGGCTCACATAGTCGTGCTTGGACAGGTAGTCGTAGGTGCCATGACCGCCGTGGCCGAACCCGGCAACGCTGTGGTCGGCGATGTAGTCCTGACGCCAGGCGGTGTTGCCCAGGTCGATCCCGCCCCACAGGCCCAGATCGCGCAGACCCAGACCGAAGTCGGCATCATGGGTGATCGAACCCGACAGGCTGGACGGCAGCACGAAGGCGTCCGCAGGCGCCGCCGAAGCGTTGCCGTTGACCACATCCTGCGGGCGAA
>JABFRE010000239.1 GCA_013141325.1 Novosphingobium sp. | reverse complement strand
CGCGGGGCGATGTGCAGGTCCAGGTCCTTGAACAGCCAGCCGGAGCCCTGATGCAGGCTGAGTTCTTCCCAGGAGAGGATCGGTGCGGCGGCCATGGCTGCGCGGCACCTAGGAGGGGACGCGCGCATTGACAAGGCGCAGGGGGAGCCGTGACGGGTTTCCTACCGCGCCGCCATCTGCCATGATCGCCGTTGCGGCCGGGAACGGGTGCCCCTTGTGTGTTTTGAACCCTGTGAGGTTTGTGAACTTCCGATGCGCACAGTCTGGCTGAACGGCGAATTTCTCCCCGAAACCGAGGCCCATGTCTCGATCTTCGATCGCGGCCTCAATTTCGGGCAATCGGTCTATGAAGTCTCGCCGGTGATCGACGGGCATTTCTGCAACTGGCCCTATCATCAGGCGCGGCTGGAGCGGTCGAAGGCGCTGGCGCTGATCGCCGACGATACCGACTGGCCGGCGGTGCTGGGCGAGCTGATCGCGCGCAACGCGCTGAACGAAGGCCGTGTCTATCTGCAGCTGACCGGGGGTGAGGCCGCCGACCGGGGCTTTCCGCTGCCCGATCCCGCAATCGCGGCGACCCGGATCGCCTTTACCCAGGCCGATGCCCTGATCGCCAATCCGGTGGCCGGGTCCGGCCAGCGGATCGTGCTGCGCCCTGATCTGCGCTGGCAGCTGCGGTCGGCCAAGACCACCCAGCTGCTCTATGCAGTGATGATGAAGGCCGAGGCGCGCGGAGCCGGGGTCGATGACGTCTGGCTGGTCGAAGACGGCGTGGTGACCGAGGCCACGAGTTCCAACGCCCACATCATCGATGCCCGCGGCGTGGTGGTCTCGCATCCCGTCGATTCCGGGGTGTTGCCCGGCGTCACGCGGATCAACGTGCTGGAAATTGCGCGCGCCATGGGACTGGCCGTGGAGGAACGCCCGTTCACCCCGGACGAGCTTTTTGACGCGCGCGAGGCGTTCATTTCCGGCGCAGGAACGCTGGTCCTGCCGGTGGTGGAGGCGGACGGCCGTCCGATCGGCAACGGCGGGCCCGGTGTGCTGACCGGCGAAATCCGCCAGCGCTACATTGCCTTGCTGCGCGCCCAATGACTTATTCACGGGCCGTTCAATCCTGTACCGGTACACCCCGCCCCATGAACAAGACGCTTGCCCTGCTGCTCGTGCTCACCGCGCTCCCCGCGGCGCCCACTCTCGCCGGTCCCGGCGGCGAACAGGGTCAGGTGCGCAAGGAGATGCGCGCCGGCAATGTCCGCTCGCTGCGCGAAATCGAAGCGCGGGTGCTGCCGACCATGCCGGGCGCGCAGTATCTGGGCCCCGAATTCGATCCGACCGCGCTGGCCTATCGGCTCAAGTTCATCCGCGACGGGCGGGTGATCTTCGTCGATGTCGATGCCCGCTCGGGCGAGGTGCTCCGCCAGACCCGTTAGGCGCAGGTTCGCTTGACGATCCGGGGCTTTGGTCCCATTTGAGGCCGTGTCTCACAGGGGAATTTGGCAATGCGTATTCTGATCGTCGAGGACGAACCCACCCTCGGCAAACAGCTCAAGTCCACACTCGAAGCCACCGGCTATGCGGTCGATCTGTCGACCGATGGCGAGGACGGGCATTTCATGGGCTCGACCGAGGAATACGACGCCGTGGTGCTCGATCTGGGCCTGCCCGAAATCGACGGGCTGACCGTGCTGGGGATGTGGCGCAAGGAAGGCCGCAAGTTTCCGGTGCTGGTGCTGACCGCGCGCGACAGCTGGTCGGACAAGGTCGCGGGCCTCGATGCCGGGGCCGACGATTATCTGGCCAAGCCGTTCCAGACCGAAGAACTGATCGCCCGCCTGCGCGCGCTGATCCGCCGCGCATCGGGCAATACCAGCAGCGAACTGACCGCTGGCGACGTGCGGCTGGATACCCGTTCGGGCCGGGTTACGCTGAACGGTGAACCGGTGAAGCTGACCGCACAGGAATACAAGCTTCTGTCCTATCTGCTGCACCACAAGGGCAAGGTGGTCAGCCGGACCGAGCTGATCGAGCACATCTACGATCAGGATTTCGATCGCGATTCGAACACGATCGAAGTGTTCGTCACCCGGATTCGCAAGAAACTGGGCGCCGATGTGATCACCACGATCCGCGGGCTGGGCTATAGTCTGGACGACCCGGCCGGCCCGGGCCGCGGCTGACGCCGGAACTGCGGGACAGAACGGGTGAGCGAACCTGATCCGATTCCCGCGCGCCCTGTGAAAGCCGCCGAACCGGCGAGCGAGGCGTCCGTTTCCAAGCCGATGGTCGGGCATACCGGTTCGCTCGCGCGCCGGATGATGTTGATCGCGGCGGGGTGGATCGCAGTGCTGCTGCTGGGCGGCGGGATCGCGCTGGACCGCACGCTGACCGGGCTGGTGACGCGCAATTTCGATAACCAGCTGACCTATATCCTCACCGCGATGATCGGCTCGGCCGAGGTCGGACCCGATGGCGAGGTGTTCTTCAACCGGCCACTGGGCGATCAACGCTTTCTCGAACCGAACAGCGGACTCTACTGGCAGATCAGCGGACAGGGGCATGACGACTGGCCCTCACGCTCGCTGTGGGACCGGACGATCAAGCTGAGCCCCGAGCATTTCGATCTCGCGCCCCACGTTTACAACTCCGACCAATTCGCAGGTGAGCCGCTGCGGATTATCGAGCGTTCGATAATCCTGCCCGGCAGCGACACCAAATGGTCGTTCGCTGTTGCGGAGAGCCGCAAGGAACTGGACGATCAGATCCGCCGGATTCGTGCGATCCTGATCTGGAGCTTCGTTGTTCTGGGTCTGGGTCTGCTGCTGATGGCGGGGCTGCAGACCTGGTACGGACTGGGTCCGCTGCGCCGGGTGCGGCTGGCGATCCAGCGGATGCGGGCGACGGGCGAAAACCGCATGACAGAACCGCTGCCGCTCGAAGTGCAGCCGCTGGTCGAAGAGCTGAACGGCCTGCTCGCGCACTCGGTCAAGCAGGCCGAAGAGGCCCGGACCCATGCAGGCAATCTGGCCCACGCGCTGAAGACCCCGCTGACCGTGGTGATGAACGCGGCCACGGCCCACGCGCCCGATCTGGCCGAAACGGTGATCCGCGAAGCGGCGGTGATGCGCCGTCAGGTCGACCACCATCTGGCCCGCGCTCGCGCCGTCGGTCGCCGCGCCGTGGGCCAGGCCCGCGCCAGCGTCAGCGAGAGCGCCGAGGCGGTACTGCGCGCGGTGACGCGGCTCTATGAGCGCACCCGCTTCGATCTTGACGGCAACCGCCAGGCCGATGTGGCGATCGAACGGCAGGACCTCGACGAGATCCTGGGCAACTTGATCGAGAATGCCGCCAAGTACGGTGGGGGTTCGGTTTTCGTCACGATCGATCCGGTCAAGGACGCGCAGTACTGCGAGATCTGGGTCGAAGATGACGGTCTGGGCATCCCCGAGGAAGAGCGCACCCGCATCTTCGACCGCGGTGCCCGGCTCGACACCGGCAAGCCGGGCACCGGCCTGGGCCTCGCCATCGTCCGCGACGTCGCGGAGATCTACGGCGGGTCGGTGACGCTGGAAGAGAGCGAGGACCTGGGCGGGCTGCTGGTCAAACTGCGGCTGCCGCGGGTGCGGGGGTGACCGTCAGATTAGGGAAGGCCTAGCGAAGCGGATCGGATGAACGGTCGGCGTTGCGCTTGTCGGCAATGTAGCTTTGGCCGCCTTCAACTCGGACTATGTCGAACAATCCGGTTGCCTCGAAGAGTGCGGGGAAGTTCTTCATTCCGTAGTTCCGGGGATCGATCGGCGCCTGCCGCTTGGCTGCACTGCCGGCTGCGGACAGCAGAGCCCATCCGTTGTCGCGCATCGACGCCTCTACGCCGCCGCGCAGAACGCTGACCAGCTTCGTGTCTTGCGCGAGAATCCTGGGCGGCCTGGACTCGCTGCTTCCTGCCGCTCTTGGAGCAGGTGTGCTGGCGGACTTGGCCGGACCCCTGACGGTTTCCGGGTCTGGCGCGGTTTTCGCAGGCCCGTCGTTTGTGTCATCGAGAAAGAGAAAGGTCGTGCATGCATTCACGAAGGGATCAGGTGTCTTGCGCTCCCCGAAGCCATAAACCTCGTGACCATTTGCTTTGAGCTGCATGACCAACGGAGTGAAATCGGCGTCACTGGATGCGATGCAGAACGCGTCGAGTTTCTGGGTGTAAAGCAGTTCCATGGCATCGATAACAAGGGCGATGTCGGTCGCGTTCTTTCCTGCCGAATAGCTGAATTGCTGGATCGGGCGGATTGCAAATTCGTGCAGCTTGTCCTTCCAGCCCTTGAGGCTCGTGCTTCCCCAGTCACCATAGGCGCGGCGGATATTGGCCGTTCCGTATTTCGAAAGCTCCGCGAGTATCTGCGAAATGCGCGTGTGTGAAACATTGTCGGCATCGATCAGCAGCGCGATCCTGCGATCAGACCCGTTGCGATTTGTCGAATCGGCATCAACCATCAAATTGCTTCCATTGTCGGAATTGGTTTGGCGCGTACTCTACTTCCCTGCCGCCTGCTCATGATGGCGGATCACCTCTTCGATGATAAACCGCAGGAACTTCTCCGAAAACTCCGGATCGAGCTGGGCATCTTCGGCCAGTTTTCGCAGGCGGGCGATCTGGCGTTCCTCGCGGCCAGGGTCGGAGGGGGGCAGAGCATTTGCGGCCTTGTAGGCTCCGACCGCCTTGGTGATGCGAAAGCGTTCGGCCAGGATGTGGATCAGCGCGGCATCGATATTGTCGATACTGGCACGGTAGCTGGCAAGGATCGGATCGGGCGGGGTCTCGGACATAATCTCTCGCTAGCATGACAATTTGCGCAAGGCCATTGCCCGCTTTGCACTTGCGTTGGCGGGCCGGGGCGGGCTAGGCGAAATGGCAATGAGCGCCGAAATTGTCCCCCTGCGTCCGCGCGATAGCGCGCCTTCGCTGGCCCCGATCATGGCGCTGACCGCTCAGGGCATGAATGCCGTCAACGCGGTGATCCTCGACCGGATGCAAAGCGAGATTCCGTTGATTCCGGCGCTGGCCGGCCACCTGATTGCTGGCGGCGGCAAGCGGATGCGCCCGATGCTGACGCTCGCGGGGGCGGCGCTGTGCGATTACCACGGCACCCGGCACCACAAGCTGGCGGCCGCCGTGGAATTCATCCACACCGCCACCCTGCTGCACGACGATGTGGTTGACGGGTCCGAACTGCGCCGGGGCAAGGCGGCCGCCAACCTGATCTTCGGCAATCCCGCCACCGTGCTGGTCGGCGATTTCTTGTTCACCCGCAGCTTCGAACTGATGGTCGAAGATGGCAGCCTCAAGGTTCTGAAGATCCTGTCCGGCGCCAGCTCGGTCATCTCGGAGGGCGAGGTCGATCAGCTTACCGCCGCGCGCCAGATCGAGACCAGCGAAGAACGCTACCTCGGAATCATAGGCTCCAAGACCGCCGCGCTGTTCGCTGCCGCCACCCGGATCGCTGCGGTCGTGGCGGAAAAGGGCGAGGCTGAAGAGCGCGCGCTTGAGGACTATGGCCGCAACCTTGGGATCGCTTTCCAGCTGGTTGACGATGCGATGGACTACGATTCCGAAGCCTTCGAAATGGGCAAGGGCAAAGGTGACGATTTCCGAGAGGGCAAGATGACCCTTCCGGTTATCCTGGCCTATGCCCGCGGCACCGACGAAGAACGGGAATTCTGGAAGGCAGCCATTGCCGGCCACCGCACCTCGGACGATGATTTGGCCCATGCGGTTTCGCTGATCGGTCGTCACGATGCAGTCGAAGCGACCCGCGAACGCGCCCGGCATTATACCCAACGCGCGATCAATGCGATCGCCTGCTTCCCCGCCAGCGAGGCGCGCAGCGCGATGGCCGAGGCGGCGGAATTTGCGGTCGCCCGCCGCTTCTGATTCGTTTCGCATTCCTGTCGTCAACCTTTCGCCGACGGACTCGCTCCGTTCGCCGTGAGCTGCACTTGGAACACGGTGAGGCGAGGGCTGGATTCAGGGGTTTTTAACCACGCCAGCGCACATTCGGTCGTGCTTGGGGGCCAACGATTTCGCCAAAGAATCGAGGGCCGTAATATGATCGAATATCACAACTCCCGCGCCGCCCGGATCATTGGTCCGTTCCGCGAAGTGCTCACCCGGGACAGCCTGCCGCCGCCCAACACCACGCGTTGGGTCGCCAGCCGCAAGGCCCAGGTGGTCTCGGCCGTGCAGGGCGGGCTGCTCACCCTCGAAGAGGTGATGGCGCGCTACAATCTCAGCCTCGAGGAATTCTACTCCTGGCAGCGGGCGATGGACCGTGCCGGCGTCTCCGGTCTGCGGGTTGCCTGGTCGCAGCAGGACCGCGCCGAGCGCCGCCGCCACACCGAAAAGGCCCACCACCGCGCGCCGCGGCTGGCACTTGTCTGAACGTCTTTCCCGGCCCCCCAAGCCGCCGAGGGTTCCCCTGGTCTCCAACCGGAACCCTCGGCGCACTTGACCCTGGCCGGGCTTGGCGCCACTCCCGTTTCGAACGCATTCCAGTTCGACCGGGAGAAGCCAGATCATGCAACGCCGCCGCCTCGGCAAATCCGCCATCGTCGTGTCCGACATCTGCATGGGCACCATGACCTTCGGCAGCCAGACCGACGAGGCCGAAGCGCTGCGGGTGCTGGACGCCTGCTTCGATGCGGGGATCGATTTCTACGACACCGCCGAAGGCTATCCGGTACCGCCCGATGCGAAATGGGTGGGCCGGACCGAAGAGATCGTCGGCAAATGGCTCAAGACCAAGCCGCGCGATGCGATCATCCTGGCCACCAAGGTTTCGGGTCCCAGCCACGTCTGGTTCCGCTCTCCACTGCGTGCGGGCATGACCGCGCTGGATCGGCGCAATATCGTGACGGCGGTGGAGGGCAGCCTTCAGAAGCTCGGCACCGACTATATCGACCTCTACCAGACCCACTGGCCCGATCACGATCTGCCCTATGAGGAAACGATGGAGGTGCTGGACGAACTGGTCCGCGCGGGAAAGGTGCGGATCACCGGCTGCTCGAACGAGACCAGCTGGGGCCTGATGAAATCGATCGAGGCCTCCGAAAAACTGGGCGCGGTCCGCTATCAGACGATCCAGAACAATTTCAGCCTCAACAACCGCCGCTTCGAAGACGAACTGGCGCAGGTCTGCCGCAAGGAAGGGGTCAGCCTGATCCCCTATTCGCCAATCGCGGGCGGGGTGCTGTCGGGAAAATATTCGGATGGTGCGCGGCCGGACGGTGCCCGTTTCTCGCGCTATCTTGGGATGGAAGGGCGGCAGGCCGCGATGGGACGGCGGTTCGTCAACGACAAGTCGATTGCCTCGACCGAACGCTTTGCCGCCATCGCCGCCGAAGCCGGGATGAGCGCGGTTACACTGGCGGTGGCCTGGTCGAAGCAGCACGATTTCGTGGCCTCGACCATCGTCGGGGTCAGCGCCTTCGATCAGCTTGTCGAGATTCTTGCCGCAGCGGATCTGGTGCTCCCCGCCGACGTGATGAAGGCGATCGACAAGGTCAGCCGCGAGATCATGTACCCGATGGGTTGATGCGTCACCACTTTCCCCTAATCACGCAGGGGTGAGCGAACTCCCCATCCACGCCGTCCTGCCCGATCTGCT
>JABFRE010000163.1 GCA_013141325.1 Novosphingobium sp. | reverse complement strand
GGCCTCGCCTGCGCGAATGCCGCGGGCGACACCGGCAAAGGTCGGAGCGGCGCCCGCCGCGCTGGCGGGGAGGTGGCGCGAGGCATTGGCCACCGCGCCGCTGGCATCGCGCAGGAACTGCTTGACGATCCGGTCTTCCAGGCTGTGAAAGCTGACCACCGCCAGCCGGCCATCGGGCCGCAGCAGCGCTTCGGCCGCAGTCAGCGCGGCGCGCAGCTCATCGAGCTCGGCGTTGACGTGGATACGGATCGCCTGAAAGCTGCGGGTGGCGGGATCCTTGGGCGCGCCGGGGCGGTAACCCAGCGCCTTGCGCACCACCTGAGCCAGCTGCCCGGTGGTTTCCAGCGGACGCGCCGCCACGATCGCGCGGGCGACGCGGCGTGACTGGCGCTCTTCGCCGTAGTGAAACAACACGTCGGCGATCTGGGCTTCGGCGGCGGAATTGAGGAAATCGGCTGCGCTTTCGCCTTCGCGCGCCATGCGCATGTCGAGCGGCCCGTCGCTGGAAAAGGCAAAGCCGCGATCGGCCTGATCGAGCTGCATCGAGGACACCCCGATATCCATCACCACGCCATCGACCGCAGCCACGCCCGCTTCGGCCAGGGCGGCGACCATTTCGGAAAAGCGGCGCGGGTGCAGCACCAGGCGGGGCGGCTGCTCGCGCGTTTCGGGCCAGGCCTGCCCGGCGGCAATCGCGTCGGGATCACGATCAAAGGCATGGACGCTGGCGCCGGCGTCCAGCAGGCGGCGGGTGTATCCGCCCGCGCCAAAGGTGGCATCGACGATCACCGCCCCCGGCGTGGGGGCCAGCCCCGCGATCACTTCGTCGAGCAGGACCGGGATATGCGGAGCCGGGCTCATTTGCGGGCCTTTCCGGCCAGCGCCTTGGCATGGAGATCGAGACAGGCCTCCTGCGCGTCTTCCCACCCGGTCGCCAGCTTGGCGAGCTCGTCCGGGTTCCAGATGGTGAACTGCAGGCCTCCGCCCTGGAAATAGATCGCGTCGCTGATCGCCCCCAGCTTGAAATAGCGTTCGGGCAGAACGAAGCGGCCGCTGTCGTCGAAGGGAACCTGAGCAAAGCCGTAAAGCTGGGCGGCGCGCAGTTCGCGATCGAAGTCGAGCTTGCGGTCGAGCGCGTTGCGTTCCTCGCGGTCGAGCTCGTCTTCGAACTGGGCAACCCGGCCCAGACCGAACCCGGTCAGGCATTTCCAGCGGGGATGCTTGGCGAGGCACAGCACGCGCTCACCCTTGCCGGAATCGCGCACTGCCTTGCGGAAATCAGGAGGCAGCACGAAGCGGCCCTTTTCGCCCAGCAGCGAAAAGCCCTGACCACTATAGCTGATTGCCTTCGCCGCCTCCACGTCGTCCCGCCCTATCCCGGTGCCGTCCGGGTCCCCGAAAAAATCCGCTCCGCCCGGCCGCGCGCCCTCGCGGCCAGCTCACCCCGCAAAGGGCGTGGCGGTGCATGTCGATGTCGATGAAATGGATCCTTACCGTCGCAATTCCCGGGATGGAAGGGAAAATTGCGGGATTTCACGGGATAACTTGGTAAACAATTGATTTATCGTGTTTTGAATCCAGGCGCTGATGCCGCTCGACGAATGAGTTTCCTCTTTGTTCTGTACGGAAATCAGCCGTTTAGCGCGCGACTCTGCCGCCGCGCCGAGACTCGTCCCGTCTATTCCCCGAATGATGCGGAATCAGCGCCCGACGAAGGCCGCGTCGAGCAGCCCGTTCAGCGCCTTGGCGCGCCTTCCTGCAGGATCATCGCGGTCGAGAACCGCCGCGTCGGCCACGGCGATCACCCGCCCCTTGCCGATCGCGCAGCTGGCAGCCAGCCCCTCACCCCAGAGCTTGCAATTGTCCTGCCCCCGCGTGGCGAAACGGCCCGGCAGGTTGACCGGCACGGGCATGCCCATGACCTCGCCCATGCGTTCGCCAAACGGCTGGGCATCGTCGAAGTGCAGGTCCAGTCCCCAGCGCGACAGAATCGGAGAGAGCAGCACCACCGCCTGGGGCCGGCGCGGATCGCCCACCGCAAAGGCCGAATCCGCCGTCAGCGCCGGATCAGCCAGCAACAGCAGCCGCCCCCCGGCCCGTACCCAGGCGTCGAGCGCAACGTTTTCATCCGGACTGAGCGGTCGCGGCTGGGCGATCACCAGCCGGTCCAGCCGGTCGAGCGGGCCGCGTCCGCCGGGCCCGGCCAGCGTATCGAGCGCCGAAATCGCTCCGCGCTGCGCCAGCACGCTGCGCGCCCAATGGGGTGCGTCCTCGGGCTTGAGCAGTCCGGCGACATCGTCCGCCTCGTTCCACAGGATCGGCAAGGTGGTGAACAGCCCGACCGGCGCTTCGCGACCCGCCGCGCGTCCGCGCGCCATCCACACCAGCCCAGCACCCAGCGCCAGAACCAGCGCCGCGATCAGGGCCGTCCGGCGTCTAATTGGCTGGAACCGGCGCGCCCGTTGCAGCAGCAGAAGGCGCCTCGCTCGGCACGGCAGAGGGCACCACGCCGATGTCAGCCAGCGGATCGCTGACCGCCGGGCTGGCGCTGGCGGTGACCGCCGGAACGGGCCGTTCGCCACTGTCGGTCAGTTTGGCGCGGTCGTTGATGATGTTGGCCAGGCCGACGATCAGCACGATGGCCGACAGTCCGAACAGCCCGGCCTGCAGGCGCTGCACCGCATGCGCGCGCAGTTCCCGCGGGGACGGCGGAACGAAATGCTGCGGAGCCGCCATTGGCTCCAGGACCCGGCGTGGCGGTTGTGTAGCCATCTTGGGACCACTCTAGCCGATCATGCGAGCCAGGGGAAGACCGGGAGGTTCTTGGCGCGAAGCCACTCGGGATTGTACAGGGTGGAGAGATAGCGGAAGCCGGTGTCGCACAGGATCGTTGCCACCCGCGGCGCCTTGCGCCCGTCCGCCACCAGCTGCCGTCCCAGAGCCACGGCCCCGGCAACGTTGATTCCCGACGACAGGCCCAGGCACAGCCCTTCCTCGGCCAGCAGGCGCGCGACCCATTCCAGCCCTTCCTCGTCCGAAATGCGGAACTGGGTGTCGATCGGCGCGCCATCGAGATTGGCGGTGATCCGCCCCTGCCCGATCCCTTCGGCAACCGAGCTGCCCTCGGCCCGCAGTTCGCCGCAGGCGTAGTAGTTGTAGAGAGCGGCGCCGTGCGGATCGGTCAGCGCGATGCGGATGGTCTCATCGAAGGCTTTCAGCCCCAGGCCGACCCCGGCAATGGTCCCGCCGGTGCCGGCCGCGCAGGTGAACCCGTCGATCCGGTGCTCCATCTGCTCCCAGATCTCGGGCGCGGTGCCTTCGATATGGGCCTTGCGGTTGGCGATGTTGTCGAACTGGTTGGCCCAGACCGCGCCGTCGGTCTCCTCGGCCAGACGGCGCGAGGTGTGGACGAAGTGGCCCGGATTGGAGAACGGGGCGGCAGGGACCAGCACCAGCTCGGCCCCCAGCGCGCGCAGGGTATCCATCTTCTCGCGGCTTTGGGTTTCGGGCATGACGATCACGGTCTTGTAGCCCAGCGCATTGGCGACCAGCGCCAGTCCGATCCCGGTGTTGCCGGCCGTCCCTTCGACAATCGTTCCGCCCGGTTTCAGGGTGCCGCGCGCTTCGGCGTCGCGCACGATCCACAGCGCCGCGCGGTCCTTTACCGAAGCGCCGGGATTGGCAAATTCGCACTTGCCCCAGATCTCGCATCCGGCGGCCGCGCTTGGCCCCTTGAGGAGGACGAGCGGGGTGTTGCCGATCAGGTCGAGCGTGGTGGCGACGCCAGAGGGTGCAGTCATGCCGTCAGAGGTAAGATCGGGCAGAGGCCAGCGCAAACGATTTGCGCTTGGGACGGGTAAAGTTCCTCCCCCTCAGCGGGACGAACTCGCCGATCAGTCCTCGGCAGCGATCGTCACCTTCAGACCGTCGAGCGCGGCGGTCAGGTGGATCTGGCAGGCCAGCCGCGAGCGCTCGTCGCGGTGGTCCGAGCTGTCGAGCAGGTCGTTCTCGTCTTCGCTCATCGGCTCGACCTTGTCGGCAAAAGCCGGATCGACGTGGACGTGGCAGGTGGCGCAGCTGCAGCAGCCGCCGCACAGCGCCAGCATCTCGTCGAACCCGTTGTCGCGGATGGCCTCCATCACGGAAAGCCCGGCCGCTGCATCGACGGTCGTTTCATCACCGGCACGATTGACAATCACCAGCTTCGGCATTGCATCTGATCCTCTTTGCGGGCGCGCCCTTGCGCGCTTTGGCCGGGCTGCTACCCACTCGCCCTTCCTTTGGCAAGCGAGACGACGATGGGGCTGAGTGCGGAGCAGATCAAGCAAGGCCTTGATGCGGTGGCGGAGATCGAACCGGGCTTTGCCCGCGCGCTGGAGCGGGCCGGTTATCCCGAACCGCGGATCCGCGAGCGCGGTCCCACCACGCTGATGCGCACCATCGTCGGCCAGCAGGTCAGCGTCGCCGCCGCCGCATCGATGTGGCGCAAGTTCGAGGCCTATGCCGGGGCCGACCCGGACCCGGCGCGCGTTCTGGCCGCCGATTTCGACACGCTGAGGGCCTGCGGCCTATCGCGCCAGAAGCAGGGCTACATGCGCTCGCTGTGCGAACTGGTGGTGGACGGAGCGCTCGATTTCGATTCGCTGCCCGCCGATGACGAAGAGGCGATCGCCCAGCTGACCAAGATCAAAGGCATCGGCCGCTGGTCGGCGGAAATCTATCTGCTGTTCGCCGAAGGCCGCGCCGATATCTGGCCGGCCGGCGATCTGGCGGTCCAGGCGGGGCTGGGCAAGCTGCTCGGCATGGACGAACGCCCGAGCGAAAAGGCCACCCGCGAGATCGCCGAAAAGTGGCGCCCCCACCGCGGGGCGACGGCGATCTTCACCTGGCATTGCTATAACAACCCGGCGCTGTAAGCACTGCTGACACGAATGTAAGTGCGAATCGGGAGGGCCGGTCATGGCGCGCAAGGCAATTTTCATCACCGGCGGCGGATCGGGCATCGGCCGGGCGACCGCGAAGAAATTTGCGGCGCAGGGCTGGTTCGTCGGTCTGGCCGATGTCAACGAGGCAGGCATGCGGGAAACCGCCGCGTTGCTGCCAGCCGGGCAAAGCTCCACCCACCTGCTCGACGTGCGCGACCGCGCCGCCTGGGATCAGGCGCTGGCCGCCTTTGCTGCGGCTGCGGGCGGGCGGATCGATGTGGTGTTCAACAACGCCGGGGTGCCGCTGGGCGGCGGCCTGATCGAGAACAACGTGGCCGAGATCGAGCGCTGCCTCGACATCAACCTCAAAGGCGTGCTGTTCGGGGCGCAGGCCGCGCATCCCTGGTTGAAGGCCAGCGCGCCGGGATCGTGCCTGCTCAACACCGCCAGCGCGGCAGGAATCTATGGAACGCCGGGTGCCTCGGTCTATTCCGCGACCAAGTTCGGCGTGCGGGCGATCACCGAATGCCTCGACGCGGAATGGGCGCCCGACGGGATCAAGGTGGCAAGTCTGATGCCAGCCTTCGTCGACACCCCGCTGCTCGATCACGCCCCCAACCAGGCAACCAATTCCGACATCCGCGAGCGGGTGGTCGAGGCCGGACTGGAAATCACGCCGGTATCGGCCGTGGCCGATGCCGCGTGGGAGGCGGTGCACGGCACCCTGCTGCACAACCGCGTCGGCAAGACCGCCCACCGCCTGGCCTTCGCCGCGCGCTGGCTGCCGGGCCGCCTGCGCAAGCAGACCCGCGAAGCCCAGCGCCCGCTGGGGGGTTAGAGCATCCCCTCGATAGCCGCCGCCATCGCCGCATCGCGGGCCGAAAGCCCATCGGCATCGTGGGTAGTCAGCGTGATGTGGACGCGGTTGTAGACGTTCGACCATTCGGGGTGATGGTCGGCCTGGTCGGCATGGAGCGCGACGCGGGTCATGAAGCCGAAGGCTTGGTTGAAATCCGCGAACTGGAACGCGCGCTCGATAGCCTTGCCATCGGCGCGAAGCTGCCAGCCAGGCAGCCGGGCCAGCAGCGCGGCGGTTTCGGCATCGGACAATCTGGGCACGGTCACGCGGGCTCTCCTTGGCAGGCGTGCAGCTTTCCCCTATCGCGCAGGCCCATGCAAGAGTGCACCCTCGCCGCGAACGATCTGGCTTGCCGCCGCGGCGATCGCCTGCTGTTTCGCGGCCTGTCGTTTGCGCTGGCGCCAGGCGGGGCCTTGCAGCTCACCGGATCGAACGGGATCGGCAAATCCAGCCTGATCCGGATTCTGGCCGGACTGATGCCCGCCTTCGCCGGAACGGTGCAGCGTGAAGGGGCCACCGGACTGCTCGATGAAAAGCCCGCGCTCGATCCGCACCAGCCGCTGGGCAAGGCGCTGGGCTTCTGGCAGCAGATCGACGGACCGGAGGACAACCAGATGGCGCGCCTCGGCCTCGCCAACCTGCTCGACGTGCCGGTGCGCTATCTGTCCACCGGCCAGAAAAAGCGCGCGGCGCTGGCCCGGCTGCTGGGCCAGCGTGCGCCGATCTGGCTGCTCGACGAGCCGCTCAACGGGCTCGATACCAAGGGGGTTTCGCTGGTCGAGGAGCTCGCGGCAGAGCACTGCCGCGGCGGCGGGATCTGCGTCATCGCCTCGCACCAGCCGTTTGCCATCCCCGGCCTGACCCGGCTGGAACTGCGCGAGTTTGCGGCATGAGCGCGCCGCTGCTGACCCTGCTGAAACGCGATCTGCGCCAGCTGCTGCTGGGCGGACGGCGCGGCGGAGCGACGCTGCCGGTGCTGTTCTTCGTCGCGGTGGCAATGCTCTATCCCTTTGCGGTCGGCCCCGATGCGCCGCTGTTGGCGCGGACCGGCGGCGGGGTGCTGTGGGTGGCGGCGCTGCTCGCCGCGATCCTCCCGCTCGACCGGCTGATCGAACCCGATCTGGAACTGGGCCTGTTCGACCAATGGGCGCTGCGCGGGATCAGCGAAGAGGCGATTGTCGCGGTGCGGGTGCTGGCCCACTGGCTCAGCTTCGGCCCGCCGCTGATGCTGGCCGCGCTGCCCGCCTCGGCGCTGGTCGGGATCGACGGGGCCAAGCTGCGGGTGGTGGAGCTGGGCCTGCTGGTCGGCACCCCGGGCCTCGCCGCGCTGGGGGTCACGGTCGCCGCGCTGACCGCCGGCCTGCGCGGCGGCGCGGCGCTGGGCGGCTTGCTGGTGATCCCGCTGGCCATCCCGCTGCTGGTCTTCGGCGCGGGCAGCCTTGCCACCGGGGGCGAGAGCGGCCTCGCGCTGACCGGCGCGGTCAGCCTGGTGCTGCTGGCGATCGCGCCCTTTGCCGCCGGGGCGGCGATCCGGGCTGGACGGCGGTAGGAAGAAGGGGGGTCACGCAGAGCACGCAGAGAAGAAAGGAGAGGCGCTGAGATGTGGCATCGAGCCGAAGGCTCATTCTTTCATGCGACGCTGCGGTACGCCGAACCGATGAATAGCAAGCGGCTTCGCCGCAGGCGCGACATCTCTGCGCCTCCACTTCTTCTCTGCGCCCTCTGCGTGAACCGCTTCTCGCTCAACCGTGCCGCTTGAGCGCCCCCTTCAATAAGGCGGCCGATCCAACCCCTTCGGGCTCAGCGTAAACACCTCGCACCCGGTCTCGGTCACGCCGATCGAGTGTTCGAACTGCGCCGACAAGGACCGATCCCGCGTCACCGCCGTCCAGCCGTCTTCGA
>JABFRE010000130.1 GCA_013141325.1 Novosphingobium sp. | reverse complement strand
CGCGCGCCCTTGGCGTCGCGGGCATAGGGCAGCAGCGTGCCGTCCGGGCCGTTGCGTGTCGTCTGGAAGGTGACCGGGAAGGGGGCGTAGCTGGCCGGATCGGGCACCGCCCACGGCTCGGCCGCGTTGGCGATATAGCCGTCGGTCAGCAGGATCACCGGGGTCATGTACTGGGTGGCGATCCGAACAGCTTCGATCGCGCACTCGAACGCATCGCCGGGGCTGCGCGCGGCAATCACCGGGATCGGGGTATCGCCGTTGCGGCCATAGACCGCCTGATAGAGGTCGCTCTGCTCGGTCTTGGTCGGCAGCCCGGTCGAAGGCCCGCCGCGCTGCGAATTGACGATCACCAGCGGCAGCTCGGTCATCACCGCCAGGCCCATCGCCTCGCCTTTGAGCGCGATGCCCGGGCCTGAGCTGGAGGTTACCCCCAGATGCCCGGCATAGCTGGCGCCGATGGCCGAAGCGATCGCCGCAATCTCATCCTCGGCCTGGAAGGTGGTGACGCCGAATTCCTTGAGGCCCACCAGATAGTGCAGGATCGAGCTGGCCGGCGTGATCGGATAGCCGCCAAAGAACATCGGCAGATGGGCGAGCTGCGCCCCCGCGACCAGCCCCAGCGCCACGGCCTCTGCCCCGGTGATCGTGCGGTAGAGCCCGGCAGGGGTGTCCACCGGCCCCAGATGCTGCTTGTGCAGCTGCCCGCCCAGCTCGGCGGTTTCGCCGTAGGCATGGCCCGCATTGAGCGCAGCGACGTTGGCTTCGGCCAGCACCGGGTTCTTGCGGAACTTGGCATTCAGCCAGTCAATCAGCGGCTGCCGATCCCGGTCGAACATCCACAGCGCAAGGCCCAGCGTCCACATGTTCTTGCAGCGCAGCGCTTCCTTGTTGCCAAGGCCGAAGGGCTTGACCGATTCCATCGTCAGCGCGGAAATGTCGAAGGCCAGCACGTTCCATTTGGACAGGCTGCCATCGTCAATCGGGCTGACTTCGTACTTGGCCTTTTCCAGGTTGCGTTTGGTGAACTCGCCGGTGTCAGCGATAATCAGACCGCCCGGCTTGAGCGCGCCGACATTGGTCTTCAGCGCCGCCGGGTTCATCGCCACCAGCACGTCAGGCGCGTCGCCCGCTGTGTCAATCTCGGTCGATCCGAAGTTGATCTGGAAGGCGGACACGCCGAACAGCGTGCCCTGCGGCGCACGGATTTCCGCGGGAAAATCGGGGAAGGTGGCAAAGTCGTTGCCGGCCAGCGCGCTGGAGAGGGTGAACTGCCCGCCCGTCAGCTGCATGCCATCGCCGCTGTCGCCCGCGAAACGGACGACCACGGCTTCGGGACTGTTCTTGGTGGATGCTTCGGGTTCGGCAATCTGGGTAGCCATGCGTCTTCCTTGTCAGGCGGACCTTGCGCCGTCTGCCCGGCGCCCTAGTCCTCCCCCTGTGCGCTGCGCAATCAAGAAAAACTGTCGCGCCGCAAAAACCACAAGAGGACTGCCAAGGCGGCTAGTCAAGGGGCATTCGCCGACTTAACCTGTCGATTAAATCACCACGTGAGAGGATTGCCGATGACCGATTCCCCCCCGATGATCCGTGAGGACGTGCAAGGCTTTCTGGCGCTGGTGAACAGCCTGCCCGTGCCCGAAACGCTGGATCCGGTTGAGCAGCGCGCGGGCTACCTCGCGCTGAAGGCGATGACCGAAGCGGATCCGCAGCCCATGGCGGTGATCAAGGATCTGGCCTGCCCGGGGCCGGCGGGCGCCATTCCGGTGCGCTTCTACGACGTGCGCGAACGTCGGGATCCTTCGCCGGTGATCCTGTTTTTCCACGGCGGCGGGTTTGTGATCGGCGATCTCGATACCCACAATTCGCTGTGCACCGAACTGTCGGCGGAGCTCGATCTGCCGGTGCTGGCGGTGCACTACCGTCTCGCCCCCGAACACCCGTTCCCCGCCGCGCCCGACGATTGCGAGGCGGCAGCGCGCTGGCTGGCGGGCAGTCCGGCCGAACTGGAACGCACGGTCACGGGTGTGGTCACGATCGGCGGCAGCGCCGGGGGCAACCTTGCCACCGTGACCGCACGGGCGCTGTGCGACAAGCCGGCTGCGGCGCCGATGGTGCTGCAGGTGCTGCTCTATCCCGCCACCGACGAATCGCAGGACGGATCGATGGCGAAATTTGCCGAGAATCATTTCCTGACCAAGCAGGCAATGGACTGGTTCTACGCGCTGTACCTGCCCAAGAGCGGCGATCCGCGCGCGTTTCCGCTCCATGCCAGCGCCAAGGGAATGTGCCCGTCGATCGTGGCGACGGCCGGGCTTGATCCGTTGCAGGACCAGGGCCGCCGGATGGCCGCCAAGTTGGTCGATGCCGGGGTCGATACGGTCTATCTCCACATCGACGGGATGACGCACGATTTCTCCAGCACCCGCAAGGCCCTGCCCAGCGCGGCGGCGGCCACGGCCAAGGTGATCGCCGCTATGAAGTTGATGTTGCAGAAGGTTTGAGCCAAAGGGGCCGCATGTCCGATCCCTTTTCCCATCTTCCTTATCGTCCCTGCGTCGGTGTAATGCTGGTCAACTCGCACGGGCTGGCCTTTGTCGGCAAACGCATCGACACCCGCGGCCAGCCGGCCGAGGGCGGTGATTTCTGGCAGATGCCGCAGGGCGGCGTCGACGACGGCGAAGACCTGCACCAGGCCGCTCTGCGCGAGCTGTGGGAGGAAACCGGGGTGGAGGACCGCCACATCACCTTGCTGGCCCAGACCGCCGAAGAGCTGTTCTACGATCTGCCCGACGAGCTGATGGGCAAGCTGTGGAAGGGCAGATACCGCGGCCAGCGCCAGCATTGGTTCCTGGCCCGCTTTTCGGGCGAAGACAGCGACATCCATCTGGAACGCCACGATCCGCCAGAATTCAACGCCTGGAAATGGGCCGAACCGGCGCAGCTGCCCGACCTGATCGTCCCCTTCAAGAAGCGCGTCTACCGCGCTGTTCTGGATGAGTTCAGGGATCTGATCTAGGCGCGGGCCCTAGGCCGCACGGGCCAGGAAACTGCGCTCATAGCCAAGGATGCAACCGGTCTCACGGCCCAGCGCTTCGGCCGGGGCGCAATCGGGGTCATCGCGGACGCTGGCTCTGAACGCATGATAGGCGGATTCGTCGTCGAAGCTGTACCACGCATAGGCGATATCGGGCGTCGCTTCGCTTCCAAACCCCGGAAAACTGAGCTTGGGATGGGTTTCCAGCTCGGTTGCCAGAAAAAAGCCGTGATGCACGCCGCCGTGGCGGTTGGTCAGTTCCACCCACCGTCTGGCATATTCGGCAAACACCTCACGCTGGGCAAGATCGATCCGGTACCGGTTGCAGCAGGTCAGCATGGCGGCAATTCCCCCGGACAGCTCAATTCTGCGTCACCACCGGCTGCGGCTTAACCTGTTCGGCGGTGACCACTTGCGGGGTTGGACCCTTTTGAATCGCGGCGGCCAGCTCCTGCGCCGGGGGGCAGGTTCCGCCGCACAGCTGCTGCAACCGGGCGAGATTGCGCCGGGCCTTCTCAACCGCGCCTTTTTCCACCAGGGTCACGCCTTCACCGGCGATGGCGTACTGGTTCTCCGGCTCGACCTTCAGTGCCTGGCGGTAATAGTGCAGCGCCTTGCCCTGCATTCCCTGCTTGCGGGTCGCCTCGGCCAGGTTGAGCAGGATCGCGACGTGCCCCGGCTGGATCGCCATGGCCGCCTCGAACTGGTCGATCGCCTTGTCGGTATCGCCCGCGCCCAGCGCGGTACGGCCCTGTGCCACCAGAGCGGCAGCCCGCGCATCGAGCGGCGCAGGCGGCGCGCCGTGTCCGACACTGGCGGTTACGGCCAGCACGGCGGACAAGGCAAGGGCGGCGGGGGTGAAACGCATCAACAGCTCCATGGTGGACGGCATCGCCGGTCCAATATCACGGCGCAGCGAAGTGCGCGACGAAAAAGCCGTCGGTCGAATCCCGCGACGGATCAAGCCGCAGTCCGGCCCCGCGCGGAGTTCCTGCTCCCAAATCCAGCGGTACCGCGTGCCACTCGGGATGCCGGGCGAGGAACGCGACCGCCTGATCCGCACCTTCGGCGTCGAGCAGCGAGCAGGTGACATAGACCAGCCGCCCGCCGGGCCGAACCAGTGCCGCCGCCAGGTCCAGCAGCCGCGCCTGCACGGCGGCATAGCGGGCAATCTCCTGCTCGCTGAGCCGCCAGCGCGCTTCGGGATTGCGGCGCCATGTGCCGGTGCCCGAACACGGCGCATCGACCAGCACGGCGTCGGCGCGCCCCATCAGATCATGCAGCGCATCGGCTTCGCGGCCGGTATCGAGCAGGCGGGTTTCGATGAAGACCGCTCCGGCCCGCTGGGCGCGCGGTTCAAGACGCGCGAGGCGGGCCCGGTCGGTATCGGCCGCAACCAGCCGACCGGTGCCCCGCATCGTCGCCGCCAACGCCAGGGTCTTGCCGCCGGCCCCGGCACACAGGTCGACCACCGTTTCGCCCGGTCGGGCCGCCACCGCCTCGCAGGTCAGCTGCGATCCGCCGTCCTGCACTTCGATCACGCCGTTCTTGTAGGCATCCCATTGCTCGACCGGAGTGCCGTGGGGCAAGCGCAGGCCGTGGGGGGCGACCAGCGGCTCGCCAGCAACCGGCAGCTGCGCCGCCTGGCGCTCCGCCTTCAGCGCGTTGACCCGAATGTCGAGCGGCGCCCGCGCCAGCAGCGCAGCGGCGGTCCGGGCATCGATCCCGCTGGCGGTGAGGCGGGCTTCCAGCCAGGGCGGGGCGATGCCGCGCTTCGCCGCAGGCTCGTCCGGAGCGATCGGGGCGGGGGCATGGCGCGACCCATCGAACAGCGCGGTCAGCGCCGGATCGTCCGCCGCCAGCCGCAACATCGCCGCGCGGCCGCTGGCGGGGACATCGCCGCAGGCGCGGATCGCGCCATAGGTCAGCTCGCGCACCGCGCGCCGATCGCCGCTGCCGGCAAAGCGGCGCGAGCGAAACCAGTCGGCCACGATCCGGTCGGCGCTGGCCCCGCCCGAACGCGCCGCAGCGATCACCAGATCGAGCACCTCGATCGCGGCCTGGACCCGGGCGGCGGGTGTCACAGCTTGTAGTTCGGAGCCTCGCGGGTGATCGTCACGTCGTGGACGTGGCTTTCCTTGAGGCCCGCGCCGGTGATCCGCACGAAGCGGGCGTTGGTCCGCAGATCTTCGATTGTGGCCGATCCGGTATAGCCCATCGCCGCCTTGACCCCGCCGACCAGCTGGTGAACCACATCCTTGGCCGGGCCCTTGAACGGCACCTGGCCTTCGATCCCTTCGGGGACCAGCTTCATCTGGTCCTTGATGTCCTGCTGGAAATAGCGGTCGGCGCTGCCGCGCGCCATTGCCCCGACCGAGCCCATGCCGCGGTAGCTCTTGTAGGCACGGCCCTGGTAGAGGAAGGTTTCGCCGGGCGCTTCCTCGGTGCCCGCCAGCATTGAGCCGACCATGATCGTGCTGGCCCCGGCGGCTAGCGCCTTGGCCGCATCGCCCGAGGTGCGCAGACCCCCGTCGGCGATGATCGGCACGCCGGCATCGCGGGCCGCGCGGGAGGCTTCCATGATCGCGGTCAGCTGCGGCACACCGACGCCTGCCACCACCCGGGTGGTGCAGATCGAACCGGGGCCGATGCCGACCTTGACCGCATCGGCACCCGCATCGATCAGCGCGCGGGTCGCCTCATAGGTCGCAACGTTGCCGGCGATCACCTGCGCCGAATTCGACAGCTTCTTGACCCGTTCGACCGCGCGGGCGACGTCCTTGTTGTGGCCGTGGGCGGTGTCGATGATCACCACGTCGCATTCAGCCGCGAGCAGCGCCTCGGTGCGTTCGAAACCCTTGTCGCCCACTGTGGTTGCTGCGGCCACGCGCAGCCGACCGGCGTGATCCTTGGTTGCATCGGGATAGGTGACCGCGCGTTCCATATCCTTCACGGTAATCAGCCCGGTGCAGTGAAAGCTGTCATCGACCACCAGCAGTTTTTCGATCCGGCGGGCGTGCAGCAGGCGGCGGGCTTCGTCCTGGCTGACCCCGGCGGTGACGGTCGCCAGATTGTCGTGAGTCATCAGCTCGCGCACCGGCTGCTTGGGATTGTCGGCGAAGCGGACGTCGCGGTTGGTCAGGATGCCGACCAGCTTGCCGCCGGCCTCGACCACCGGGATGCCCGAAATGCGGTTGGCGTCCATCAGCGCGCGAGCCTCGCCCAGGGTGGCGTCGGGGGCAATGGTGATGGGGTTGACGACCATGCCGCTTTCAAAGCGCTTCACCGCGCGCACCGCAGCGCACTGTTCCTCGACCGTCAGGTTGCGGTGGAGCACGCCGATCCCGCCCAGCTGGGCCATGACGATCGCCATGTCGGCCTCGGTCACGGTGTCCATCGCGGAGGAAACCACCGGAATGTTCAGGGCGATCTCGCGGCTCAGCCGGGTCCGGGTATCGGCCATCGACGGCACGATATCGGATTCGGCCGGCTGGAGCAGGACGTCGTCGAAGGTAAGGCCGAGGGGGATTTCCATGAGTGCCACTGTGGTCCTGTATCCGGGGATTTGTGGCGGCCCACGTAAACACAGCGCGCCCATAGGGCAAGGGCGCTATTTGGCGGTGAGCGGAACCTTCTTCAGATCGCCGAACCAGCGCGCCAGCGCGACATGGAAATTGACGTCATCGGCTGCGCCGCCCAGTTCGATTCCCGGCTTCACCACGTCGCTCGGGCGGTGGTAGTCCGATTCCATGAAGCGTTCGACCCGCGCCAGATCCGACCACGAGCTGGAGACCATCACCGCCGGCACGTCGTGCTGCAACAGCGCCCAGCCATCCTGGCGGCGGACATAGACGTTGATCGCATCGCCTTCGACCACCTTGCGCTTTTGCTGCCGGGCGACGGCGGCGATCTGCGCGTCGAGCGGGGTCAGCCCCTTGCCGACGATCGCGAAGGGCTGTCCCGCCGGGCCCAGGGCGACGCTGTCGATGTTGAACGCGGCGACGATCTGCCGCAGCGGCAACGGCGGGTTCTCGGCAAAGGCCTGGGCGCCCAGCAGGCCCAGTTCCTCTCCGGTTGAGGCCACAAAATAGATATCGCGATCGAGCCGCGGCAGCTTGGCGAGCCGCCGCGCGGTCTCGGTCAGCACGGCCAGTCCGCTGGCGTTGTCGATCGCGCCGTTGCAGATCTCATGCTCGACCGCGTTGGGGGCGCAGCGGCCGAAATGGTCCCAGTGCGCCATCAGTACCACCGCGCCGGCGTCAGGGCGTTTGCCCGGCAGCCGTCCGATCATGTTGTGGGTGTTGATCCGGGTTTCGCGGGTCGTCGCTTCCAGCGTCACGGTCAGGTCCAGCGGCTTGGGTGCGAAGCCCGGGCTGTTGGCCAGCGCCTGCAAGGCGGCCAGATTCTGTCCGGTTCCGGCCAATGCCGTGTTCAGCCCCTCAGGGGTGATGAACGCATCCAGATCGCCGCCCAGATCCTCACCGGCCAGGGCATAGCCCAGCCGTCGGCGGCGGTCGGAAACATTCTCGAGCGTCCGCTCGCTGTCGAGCACGGTGAGCACCGCCGAGGCGCCGCCCTGCAGCAGCGCGTTCTGCCGCTCGCTGCCTTCGCGCCCGCCGTCGAGCAGCAGCGCGATCCGCCCGGCAAGCTCGGCCCTGGGCGGGACTGTGCTGCCCTTGCCGACGAACAGCACCGGGGCGTTTTCCAGCAAGCTGCGCTTGGCCGAGGTCAGCACCAG
>JABFRE010000038.1 GCA_013141325.1 Novosphingobium sp. | reverse complement strand
ATTCGCGATGGGCGCGATGTTCGGCGGACAGGGCCGGTGGAGCCTCGGCCTGTTCCACACCGTGCAGCTCAGCAGCACCGTGCTGATCGCCCCGGGCGTACCCGCGCTCGATCTGCTGGACGGCGACGCGCTGAGCGGCGGCGGAACCCCGCGCCACAGCCTGGAATTCAACGGCGGCGCCTTTCACAAGGGCTTTGGCCTGTTCGCGCAGGGCAGCTGGAACGCCCCGACCCGCGTGCGGGCGAGCGGCGCGCCGGGATCGAGCGATCTGCGCTTCGGCGCACTGGCAAAGGTCAATCTCAGCCTGTTCGCCGATCTGGGGCGGATGCCGAAGCTGACCAAAAAGGCCAAGTTCTTCAAGGGTTCGCGGCTGGCATTGCAGTTCGAAAACCTGTTCGATGCGCGCCAAAAGGTAACCGACGCCAGCGGGTCGGTGCCGCTGTCCTACCAACCGGACTACCTCGATCCGCGCGGGCGGGTGGTCGGGATCAGTTTCCGCAAGCTGTTCTGAAGGGTCCCGGCCGGATTGTCCGGCCGGGATCCTCTATCTCAGGCATCGGCGCCGAACACCGCGATCAGCAGGTGCAGCGTCAACGCGATCAGCGCCACGCTCGACAACGCGAACAGCAGGAACCGCACCATCACCCGGTTGACCGTGGCCTGGACCAGTGAATGGGCAATGCGCAGCGCCACATAGGCCCAGGCCAGCGTGGCGTTGAGCCCGTCGCCCTGGCCGATAATGGCCAGCGCCAGCGCCACGGCGTAGAACACGGTCGGCGCTTCGTGCAGGTGGTTGTAGTTATGGGCGATCCACTGGATCTTGTCGGGCAGAACGCCGTCCAGGCTTTTGCCGGTGCCGCCGACCAGGCCCTTGCTGTCGATCCCGGCTTTGCCCATCGCGGGAATGCGGGTGACGTACATCCACAGCCACATCACCATGGTCCAGCCCGCCAGCACGGCGAGCGGTTTCAGGATTTCCATTCCGATCATGCTGCACCTCCAGCGCCGCAGGTTGCCATTACTGCCCGTACCGCAAGGATCATCAGGCACAGGGTCGAGAGATTGAACAGCATAAATCGCACGGGCACGGTGTTCACCAAGGCTTGCCAGAGCGAATGGGCGATCCGCAGCACGACATAGCCCCAGGCCAGCCGCACATCGAGTTGCTGCGCCCCGAGGATCGCAATGATCGCCACCGTCGCGTAGAACAGTGTCGGCTGTTCCATCAGGTGGGTGTAGTTGTGGGATTTCCACTGGACCGTATCGGGCAGCACGCCCTCCAGATCCTGTCCGCGGCCTCCCCGTTTGGAGGAGCCCAATCCGCCGGGTTGCTTGAACAGCGGTGGCAGCCTGGTGAGCGCCAGCCAGAACAGCATCACCAGCGACCACAGCACCAGCACGGCGGCCGGTGCGAGCATTTGTGCCTGCATTGAATATCTCCCCCTCGTTTGCGATCCGAGACGCCCGAAACTGCGATCGGAGTGTTAGATTGTCAAATGCAACTAATCTTGACTGGACAACACCTTGGCAAAGGCTGCCGAATCGGTGTTGCCGCCGGACAGCACGATCGCCGTGCGTCCGTCCAGATCGACCTTGCCGGCCAGCGCCGCCGCCAACGCCGCCGCGCCGCCGGGTTCGAGTACCAGATGCAGCGTGGCAAAGGCCCAGCGCTGCGCCGCGCGGACCTCGGCCGCGGTGACCATCAGTCCAAAGGGCACCCGCGCCTGGAGTACGGCGAAATTGATTGGCCGGGTTGCCGGCGTCTGCAAGGCATCGCAGGCGGTGGTCGGGGCATCCTTGCCCACGGTCAGAATTTCCCCTGCCGCCAGGCTGCGCTTCACATCGTCCCAGCCTTCGGGTTCAACGGGTACGATCGCCGCCTCAGGGCAGGCCAGCGCCAGTCCGGCGGTCATCCCGCCGCCGCCGCAGGGGCAGACGATCCGGGTCGGGCCGTCAAAGCCGCGCGCCGCCATCTGCGCGGCGATCTCCAGCCCCATGCTGCCCTGACCCTCGATCACCCACGGGTCGGCAAAGGCATGGACCATCGTGGCCCCGCTCTGGCCGATCAGGCGCCGGGCCACTTCATCGCGGTCCTCGCCGCCTGGGCGATCATAGAGCACCACACCGGCGCCATAGCTGCGGGTGGCATCGATCTTCACCTGCGGGGCGTCGATCGGCATCACGATGGTGGCGGTGATGCCCAGTCGCTGCGCCGCCCAGGCCACACCCTGTGCGTGGTTGCCGCTGGATACGCCGACGACGCCGCGCGCCCGCTCCGCCTCTGACAGATCGCTCATCCGGTGCCATGCGCCGCGGATCTTGAACGATCCGATCGGTTGCAGGCTTTCCGCCTTGAGCCAGATTCGCGCCCCGCCGATCTCCGCTTCAAGCAGGGGTGTTTTCGGCAGCAGATCGGCTATCTTGCGGGCGGCGCGCGCGACTCCGTCTGCGGTGGGCGTGTGCATTTGTTGTGCGGACATGAAACAATCCTATATGCGCGCCGCGACAAGGCAATGGAGATTCGGGCTGTGAGCAAGGTTCTGGTGATCGGTGCGGGCGGGGTCAGCTCGGTTTGCGTCCACAAGATGGCGATGAATTCGGGCATTTTCAGCGAGATCCATCTCGCCAGCCGGACCCGTTCGAAGTGCGACGCGATCGCCGCCTCGGTAAAGGAACGCACCGGCGAAACGGTCAAGACCTATGAAATCGACGCCGAGGAAGTGCCCGCGCTGACCCGGCTGATCCAGCAGATCGGCCCGAAGCTGGTGGTCAACCTGGCGCTGCCCTACCAGGACCTGCCGATCATGGACGCGTGCCTGGCGGCCGGGGTCGATTACCTCGACACCGCCAACTACGAGCCCAAGGACGTCGCGAAATTCGAATATTCGTGGCAGTGGGCCTATCACGACCGCTTCAAGGAAAAGGGCCTGATGGCGCTGCTGGGCTCGGGTTTCGATCCGGGGGTGACCAGCGTCTTCGCGATGTGGCTGCGCAAGCACAAGCTCAAGACCATCCGCCAGCTCGACATCCTCGATTGCAACGGCGGCGATCACGGCCAGGCCTTTGCCACCAATTTCAATCCGGAAATCAACATCCGCGAAGTGACCGCACCGGCGCGCCACTGGGAAGGCGGCCAGTTCGTCGAAACGCCTGCTTTGTCGCACAAGGTGGCGTTCGACTTTGAGGCGGTCGGCCCCAAGAACATGTACCAGATGTATCACGAAGAGCTGGAAAGCCTTGCCAAGTTCATTCCCGAACTTGAGCGCGCGCGGTTCTGGATGACCTTTGGCGATGCCTATATCAACCACCTGACCGTGCTCAAGAATGTCGGGATGATCGGGATTGAGCCGGTGATGTACCAAGGGCGCGAAATCATCCCTCTGCAATTCCTCGCCTCGGTCCTGCCCAAGCCCGAAACGCTGGGCGCGACCACGAAGGGCAAGACCAACATCGGCGACATCGCCACCGGCGAAGCGCTGGATGGCAGCGGCGAAAAGACCTTCTACATCTACAACATCTGCGATCACGAAGACGCCTATGCCGAAACCGGCAACCAGGCGATCAGCTACACCACCGGCGTCCCCGCGATGATCGGCGCGGCGATGATGCTGACCGGCGCGTGGCAGGGTGAGGGCGTGTTCAACATGGAGCAGATGGACCCCGATCCGTTCATGGAGATGCTGAATACGCAAGGGCTGCCGTGGCAGGTGAAGGAATTGCCGGGGCCGGTGGAGTTCTAGAAGTAGAAGGTGGTTCGCGCAGAGACGCAGAGAATGCAAAGATCGCAGAGAGGCCCGCGTGAATGCAGATCGATGAGATGAGTGCGATCGTTGTTGATGAAGCAATCGGAATCCACCGGGAGTTCGGGCCGGGTCTGTTCGAGTCGGTTTACGAGAGCGTGCTTGCGGATCGTTTGCAGTCGAAGGGGCTGACGGTTGACCGCCAGGTTGCAATTCAGGCCGTCTTCGACGGACAGCATTTCGACGCTGCGTTCAAAATCGACATTCTTGTTGAAGGGACACTCATCCTTGAAATCAAGGCCGTCGATCAGCTGACAAAGGCCCACGCCAAACAGCTGCTGACCTACCTCCGCATAATGAAGCAACCCGTCGGGTTGCTTCTGAATTTCAATGGCGCAACGATGAAAGAGGGAATCCGCAGGATGGTCAATGACTACCAACCCGACTAAATCTCTGCGGTCTCTGCTCCCTCTGCGTCTCTGCGCGAACCCCCTTCCTTAAGGATCGAAATGGAAACCAGAGCCGGCGATCCGGGCGCCTTTGCCCACTTCGACCTTTCCCGCGTCGATAGCCCCAGCTTCGTCGTCGATGCCGCGCGGCTGCGACAGAACCTGTCGATCCTCGCCGACGTTCGTGACCGGGCAGGGATCAAGCTGCTCTCGGCGCTCAAGGCCTTTTCGATGTGGTCGACCGCGCCGATCATTGGCGAGTACCTCGACGGGGTCTGCACCTCGGGCCTGTGGGAAGCACGGCTGGCGAGCGAGTTTTACGACGGTGAGATCGCGACCTACTGCGCGGCCTACAAGCCGGAGGATCTGGACGAAATCCTGCGGCTGTCGGACCATGTGATCTTCAATTCGCCCCAGCAGATCGTCCGTTGCAGCGCGATTATCGAGGCCGCCCGGGCGCGGGGGGAGAGTTTCGATATCGGCCTTCGGATCAATCCCTTGCATCCCGAAGGTGAAGTGCCGCGTTACGATCCGTGCGCGCCGCATTCGCGGCTGGGCTTTCCGATCGACCAGCTGAGCGAAGAGCATATGGAGCTGGTCGACGGGATCCACATGCACACGCTGTGCGAGCAGGATTTCGAGCCGCTGGCCCGCACCTGGGATGTAGCCTTCGACTACCTCGAGCCGTTCTTCGGGGCGATCAAGTGGATCAATCTGGGCGGCGGTCACCACATCACCCGCGCCGACTATCAGCGCGACGAGCTGGTGCAGTTCCTGATCGACATGAAGGACGACACCGGCGCGGAGATCTATCTGGAGCCGGGTGAGGCGGTGGCGCTCGACGCGGGAATTCTGGTCGGCACGGTGCTGGATACCGGCTGGAACGGCATGCCGGTGGCGATCACCGATATTTCCGCCACCTGCCACATGCCCGACGTGATCGAGGCGCCCTACCGCCCGGCGCTGCTGGGCGAACTGCCGCAAGTCGATACCGAGATCGACGAAGGCGCAGGCGGCGCGGTGCGGCTGGGCGGGCCGTCGTGCCTGGCAGGCGACGTGATTGGGGACTACCGCTTTGCGCAGGGGCCCCAGGTCGGGCAGCGCTTCGCCTTCCTCGATCAGGCGCATTATTCGATGGTGAAGACCACCACTTTCAACGGGGTGCCGCTGCCCTCGATCTGGCTGTGGGACAGCGACAGCGACGCGCTCGAATGCATCAAGCGCTTCGGTTACGAGGACTTCCGCGACCGGCTCAGCTGAATGAGGCGCGCGCCCGTTCGTTGAGCGTCGTGGCCAGATCGGTTAGCGCGCCGAATTGGTCAATGGCCCGTTCCAGCAGCGCGCGGTCGTCTCTCGCGTCCAGCGAACCGCTTTCGAACAGGTTCCCGGTCTTGACCGTGATCAGCAGGTCGCCCTCGTGAAACAGCGCACGGATGTCTTCGCCGGCGAAGGCCTCTTCTACCGCAAGCAACCGCTCAACATATTCAGGGTGCACGATATAGCGCGCCTCAACCTGGTCGCTTGACCAGACGGTGAAGCGCTCCTCGAAACCGGGATGGGTGATATCGACCCGGCCCAGATCCAGTCCGCCGATCCCGACCGTTTCCTTTTCGGCACCGATCAGGAATTTGCGCCGCTCGCCGTCAGGCTCGATCAGGGTGGTCGAATGAAAGCGCCGGTTGAAGCCGATCGACAGGATCTGTCCTTCGAACACCGTCACCGTGTGGCGGTTCTTGCCCGATCCGCGCTGCTCGGTCAGCCTGGCTTCGTGCAGGGTAAAGGGTTGGCCCGCCACCAGGCCCCACCACAGATCGTGGAACGTCGAATCGTCGTAACCGGGCACCATGTCGAACTGCTTGGCACGCTCGAAAGTCTTGCCCGGCTGGCATTCCACGGAATAGTCGAGCCCCAGCGCCTTGGCGATCGCGCCGTTGATCCCGCCCTTCAGTCGGTTGAGCACCGGGCGTTTCGACCATTCCGCCCAGGCAAAACCGCCCGCGCCGATGAAAAAGCCGATCTGCAAGCCGGGGCCGGGGCGGCCCGTCATCAGCACCAGCACGAAGGCCACCGCCACCGCCGCGATCAAAGCGGTGCGGGTAATCGCCGCCGCCTTGGCCTTTGCCGCGTCGCGGTCGGCATTTTGGGCGGTCAGCCACTGGCCCAGCGGCCCGGCCATCAGCGCAGCGGCGTCGGGCCGTTCGATCATCGGACTTGCAGCCTTGCACCAAGCTGGTAGCCATGGACCGTCACGGAGTTCTTGAGGGGATGTGCCGCAATGGGTGGTCTGCTTTTCATCGGCGTTCTGGTCCTGATCGCACTGGTTGTGATCGGCATCTATAACCGGCTTGTCGGCCTGCGCCAGAACTGCCGTCAGGGCCTTGCCGATATCGACGCGCAGCTGCGCCAGCGGCACGACCTGGTGCCCAACCTGGTGGCCACGGTCAAAGGCTATGCTGCGCACGAGCAGGCTACGTTTGAGCAGGTGATCGACGCCCGCAACCACGCGACCGCGTCCGCCACGCCCGAAGCCGAGCGCGAACTGACCAAGGCGATCGGAAGTCTGCTGGCGCTGGGCGAGGCCTATCCCGATTTGAAAGCCAGCGCGAACTTTCAGGCTCTGCAGGGCGAGCTGGCCGATGTCGAGGACAAGCTGGCGGCAGCACGGCGCGCGCTCAACGCCGCCGCCGCGCGCTACAATTCGGCGCGCGAGGGCTTTCCGGCGGTGCTGTTTGCCGGTGCGATGGGTTTTGCCCCGGCCGATTTTCACACGCTTGCCGGCGAAGAGCGTGCGACCGTCGGGGCGGTTCCCAGCGTCCAGTTCTGAAGGGCAAGCCCAATGGCGGAGCGCGAAGTGCTCGATTCGGTGACCAGCGATCCGCAGGCGATGGGCTGGATGCAGGGCCTGCCGCCCGCGCCGGACAAACGGATCAACTGGGCCGACGCCGGGCACATGCGCTTTCCCACCCACCGATTCGCCTTTTCGCACATGCGGGAGTTTCTGCCGACGGCCCGGGTTTCGCGGGGGAACGGTCCGGTCTGGATCCTGCCGGAGGCCCTGCGCGACGATCTCGATGCGGTGCGCTTTCAGGCGCTGGATGACGGCCGCGAACTGAGCTGGGAGCAGGCGCACGCCGCCAACTTCACCGATGCCGTGCTGGTGCTGCACCGCGGGGCTATCGTCTACGAGCGCTGCTTTGGCGTTACCCGCCGCGATACGCCGCACATCGCCTTTTCCGTGACCAAAAGCTTTGTCGGCACTCTTGCGGAAATGCTGGTCGCTGAGGGGCGGCTCGATCCGGCTGCGCCGGTAGTGGAGCTGATCCCAGAACTGGCGGGCAGCGGCTTTGCCGACGCCACGGTGCGGCAGGTCATGGACATGACCACCGCGCTCGACTTTTCGGAAGAATATACCGATCCCGCATCGGGTATTGGCGCGATGAGCAATGCGCTGGCATTGACCCCGCGTCCGCCGGGCTATGCCGGGCCGACCGATGTCTATGCCTTCCTCCCGACCATCGCCAAGGCGGGCGAGCACGGGGAACGCTTCACCTATCGCACCTGCAACACCGAAGTCCTGGCCTGGATCGTTGCGCGCTGCGCAGGCCAGCGGCTAGACCAGGTGTTGAGCGAACGGATCTGGCAACCACTGGGGATGGAGCAGGACGCCGATTTCCTTAT
>JABFRE010000232.1 GCA_013141325.1 Novosphingobium sp. | reverse complement strand
GACCCCACCCGTGTGAAGGGTGTGCTCTACCGCTGAGCTACGCGCCCACTTCCACCAAAGGCCGCCAGGGCCGTTCGTCGAAACGAAGGCGCGCCATTAGAGTGGTCCGAGCGAATTGACAAGCGGGCAAAGCGTCCTAGAGGCCCAATGCCATGAGCGATGAAAACCAGACCGGCCCCGACGTTCCGCCCGATCGCCTGGCGATCCAGCCGCGCAGCGAATATTTCGACCAGGACAAGCTGATGCGCGGCATCGGCATCCGCTTCAAGGGCACGGTGCGCACCAATATCGAGGAATACTGCATTTCCGAAGGGTGGGTGCGGGTTCAGGCCGGCAAAACGATGGACCGCCACGGCCAGCCGCTAACCCTGAAGCTCAACGGCCCGGTCGAAGCCTGGTACGAGGATCTGGGCGACGATCCGCCGGTGGCCAAGGCCTGAGCAGCCCTACCAGCGCATCCGTCGTTTGATCAGTGCGGCGATCGGATCGGGATCTGCCTTTGCGATCTCTAGCGGCTTGGGGCGCGGCGGCGCTTCGCCCTTGGCGGGCTTGCCGGGATAGATGAACCCCTGAACCGGCCAATGCGCACCGCCCAGAGCGCCGATCGGGGCGTACCACACCCGCACCTCGGTCCAGTCGTTTTCGGGGGAGACGTCCACGACCTTGACGTTGTCCTCGATCTGCCCGCGACGGCCATTGATCGGGCTCCAGTTCGAATGGCGCACCAGCACGGTGCGCGAATCGACGATCCGGCTGATCGCCGCGACATGGCCCAGGTTGGAATTGCCGTGCGGCTTGAAGGCCATCACCGCGCCGACCTTGGGACGATAGCCGCGCGCATAGCGGCCTTCTGCCTGGCCCCACCAGGTGTGGGCATCACCGTAGATGGCGATTCCGGTGACCTGCCGGGCATAGGGCACGCACTGGAGATAGGGAGGCAGGGCAGAACTGCCACCACCCGACACCAGCCGGCTGTCATCGATCGCGGTATCGGCCGCAGCAGGCGCAGCGGCAACGGCGAGCAACAGCCCGGCAAGGATGGGAATGGCCCTGATCATGACGGCCACATTGCCAAGCCAGGGTTAGCGCCAGCCTGCGCGGCATGGTTAACGCGGCGATAGGAAATGCCCGTACCGCTTGCAAATCGGCGCCGGTACCGTCAGGTGGCGGGCATGGCGCTTCCCCAAGTCATCATTATCGGTCGTCCCAACGTCGGCAAGTCCACGCTGTGGAACCGGCTGGTCGGCAAGAAACTGGCCCTGGTCGACGACCAGCCGGGCGTCACCCGCGACCGCCGCTTTGGCGAGGCGCACCTGCTGGGGCTCGATTTCATGATCGTCGACACCGCCGGGTGGGAGGACGAGGACCCCTCGACCCTGCCCGGGCGGATGCGCGGGCAGACCGAGGCGGCGCTGGAAGGGGCAGACGTGGCCCTGTTCGTGATCGACGCCCGCGCCGGGCTGACCCCGCTGGACGAGGAGATCGCCCGCTATCTGCGCGAAAGCACGGTGCCGATCGTGCTGGTGGCCAACAAGGCGGAGGGCCGGGCCGGAGACCACGGGCTTTACGAATCCTTTGCGTTGGGACTGGGCGATCCGGTGCCGCTGTCGGCCGAGCACGGCGAGGGCATGGCCGATTTGTTCGAGGCGCTGCTGCCGCATCTGGACGACAAGCAGCCCGACCCGGCCGACGACGAGGTCGTGGATGAGGAAGACGAAGAAGCGCTCAACCGCGCGCCACTCAAGCTGGCGATCGTCGGGCGGCCCAATGCGGGCAAATCGACGCTGATCAACGCGCTGCTGGGAGAAGACCGGCTGCTGACCGGGCCCGAAGCCGGGATCACCCGCGATTCGATTGCGGTCGACTGGACCTGGACCGATCCCGACAGTGGCGAGGCGCGTCCCGTCCGCCTGATCGATACGGCGGGCATGCGCAAGAAGGCGCTGGTTGTCGACAAGCTGGAAAAGATGGCGGTGGCCGATGCCCGCCACGCGGTCGATTTTGCCGAAGTGGTGGTGCTGCTGCTCGATGCGACGCGCGGGCTCGAGCATCAGGATCTCAAGATCGCGTCGCTGGTGCTGGAAGAGGGCCGGGCGCTGATCATCGCGATCAACAAGTGGGATGTGGCCGAGGATGCCTCGGCCCTGTTCAACGGCATTCGCGGCGCGCTTGATGAAGGGTTGGCCCAGGTCAAGGGCCTGCCGCTGATCGCGGTGTCGGCGCGCACCGGCAAGGGGCTCGACCAGCTGCTCAAAGCCGCCTTCGACGTCCGCGCCGCCTGGTCCAAGCGGGTGCCGACCGGTCTGCTCAACCGCTGGTTCGACGAGGCCCTGGCCAAGAACCCGCCGCCGGCCCCTGGCGGCAAGCGGATCAAGCTGCGCTATATCACCCAGGCCAAGACCCGCCCGCCCGGATTTGTGCTGTTCGGCACCCGGCTGGACGATCTGCCGATGAGTTATCAGCGCTATCTGGTCAACGGGATGCGCCGCGATCTGGGCTTCGATGCTGTGCCCGTGCGGCTGACGCTGCGCAGCGCGAAGAATCCCTACAAGAGCTAGTGGCTATATTGCGCCCAGCTTGAGGGCGCAGCGCACTACGAAGAAATCCCGAAGATCGGGGTTGAGGTCCATGTACTTGCGGTGCAGCGCGGGCGGGGTGGCGGGATTGCCGGTGACGCGGCGGACCGCCTCGGCCCGGGTGATCTGCTGACGCGCAACCTCGGCATCTTCGGCGCTGCGGGCCTTGGCCAGGCGGCCTTGCCAATCGTGAATTGTGACCTCTGCCGCGGCGGCGCATTCTGCGGGGTCCGGCAAAGCGGTTGCGGCCAGAACCGGCGCTGCGCCGGCGGTCAGCGCGGAGAGCGCCAACAAAGCTGCAAGGGTACTGCGCATCGAATGACCTTTCAGGACTGCATCGGCCCTATGCGGCGAAACCGGAAGAGCGAATTGGAAAATGGCGACAGTCGCTATCGCCGCAGCGGGAACAGCTGCCAATAGGTCAGGCAGCGCCACAGCCATTCCAGCGGGCCATAGCGGAACCGCGCCAGCCAGGCCTTCGATCCCAGCAGCATCAATGCCCAGATCCCCAGCACGAAGCCGAACAGTTCGACCCGGCCGAACTGTCCGAACAGCCCCAGGCCCCAGCCATTGAAGATGGTCACCAATATCAGCGACGTGCCCAGATAGTTGGAAAAGGCCATCCGCCCCGCCGCAACCAGCCTTTGTCCCAGCGCCGAGCGCGCTGCCGTGGGCGCCCACAACGACAGCAGTGCCGCCAGCCCGAGCACCGCCATGAGATGCGGCACGGCGGTCGCACCGACGAAGACGAACAGGGTCAGGAAGAACGGGAAATCCTGGCTGTAGGCCCACAGCCCAAGCGGGATGGTCAACGCGGTTCCGGCGATCACCCCGGCCCACCCCCAGCGTCGCATCCGGCGCGGATCCATGCCGCCGCTGAACAGGCCCAGCGAGTAGAGCGCCATGCCGATCAGCACCAGCGGGCCTGTTTCGACCAGCGACAGAAAGATCGTTTGCCCCACGCTTTCGCCGCTCTTCTCCACAATCATGTGCCGCGCGACGTCGGTGAAGCTACCATCGCGGTAGAGCTTGATGCGTTCCGCGTTGGTCTGAACCGTCCTGGTTTCGGCTTCGAAGATCTGCTTTTGTGCGTCCTCCGGCATTTTGGCGGCGAATTCGGGGTTGATCGTGGCTAGATAGCCGCTGCCCATTTGCGCGGCCAGCGCGATCGCGCCCAGCCCATAGAGGATCAGTCCGGTGATCAGCTTGGTCTTGGGCTTCCAGCGGATCGCGCCCAGCACCACGAGACCGGTAAAGGCATAGAGCTGCAGGATATCGCCGTGCCACAACAGGTAGAAATGCAGCGATCCGAACAGCAGCAGCCACAACAGGCGGCGCGCCTGGAGCCAGCGGGTGGCGCCCTTGGCCCAGGCGCGTTCGATGAACAGCATCATCCCGGCCCCGAACAGCAGCGTGAACAGCCCGCGCATCTTGCCGTCGATCAGGACGTACTGAAGCAGCCAGAACAGCTTGTCGCCCTGGGTCATTGGCTCAACCAGCGCGCGCGGCCAGATATAGGCCATCATCGGCTGACCGAAGGCGGCGATGTTGGCGAAGACGATTCCCAGCACGGCAATGCCGCGGATGAAGTCGAGCGTGATCAGCCGGTCTGTGCCGGGCACCGGTTGCCCGGTTCCGGCTTCAATTGTTGCGTTCATCGCTGAAATCCCCTCCCCACGGGCCGTAGTGTCTTAATATTCTAAGACACTGCGGCGGAAGTTCAAGAGGGATCAGTTCTGCGTTGCAACGCAGGTATAGCCGCCTGCGGCCAGTCGGGCGCAGGCGGCCTTTGCAGCGAGCTGGCTGGCAAAGCCGCCGGCCTGCAGCTTCGTGATTGTCCCGGCCCTGGCGTTGATCCGGGGGTGTCCCGCCAGTTCCGGCCGCGCGCGAACCTTGCTCCACAGTGCGTCGGCGTTTCCGGCCACGCCAAAGGCGCCCAACTGAATCCGCCAAGGGCCGCTTGTGGCCGGGGGTGTGGCAGCGGTTGCAGGCGGCGGAGCGGCGCGCGGCGTAACGACGGTGGCCGGACGCGGCGGCGGTGAGGTGCGGGTAAAGTCGGCGCCGGCGCCTGCCGAACCTTGGGTGCCGGCAACCGGCCGCGGCACAATGTCGGTGGTTCTTGCAGCGGCCACGGTCGGCGCGCGCGGCGGGGCGGGGCCGACGCTGGTAGCCGCACGCGGCAGCGAGGCGCCCAGATCCTGGGCAGCAAGCTGCCGGGTGCGGGTGGCATCGGCCTGGCTTTGCAACTGGGCGGAAAGCTGGACCGCCTGCTGGCGCTGCTCAAGCGGGATATAGCTGTCCATCTGCTTCAGCGCAGCGGTGGCCGGGGCGATCCCCTGCTGCTGGGCGAGGCTGACCAGCGCATAGGCGCGCACCCAGTCCTTCGCCACCAGCTGGCCGTTGAAATGGGCTATGCCCAGCAGATATTGCGCGCGCGGATCACCGCGTCCGGCAGCCCCCGAGATATAGGGTATGGCGCGTGCCTGATCGCCGCGCTGGAATAGCAGCAGGCCGTAGTTGTCCGCAGCCTGGGGGTGGCCCAGGGCGGCGGCGCGCCCGAACAGCTCTTCGGCCTTGGCAACGTCCTGGGTCACGCCCTTGCCCAGTCGATAGGCCTGGCCCAGATTGAACAGGGCATCGGCGTCACCATTTGCGGCTGCGGGCTGCCATTCGCGCACGGCCCCTGCGAAATCGCCGCGAGTCCAGGCATCGACTCCGGCCTTGGTGTCGGCCTGAAGCGGTGCGGAGAGGATGCCGAGAGTGCCGGCAAGGCCGATTGCCATGCGATTGATCCGACCCATCGAATTTTTCCCGTTACCTGATTGGCCATTAACGCCCGGACGGCGCACCGGGCAGCTACCCTTGCTCCGACCAGCGCCAGCAACTGGTAAACTGGCATAGTGAATGCTCCGTTAGCAACGGATTTGTGGACGCAAGCCGCCACATTCCAATGCGCAGGGTGCCGGAGCCATTAACTCAAAATTAGGAACGTTCTGCGATCCCCCGGTGCAACTCCAATCGGGTTTGCTGCATTTTTAGGGGGAATTGGTTTTGCGCGTACTGGCATTGGCATCGCAGAAGGGGGGTTCTGGCAAGACAACCTTGTCGGGGCATCTCGCCGTGCAGGCCCAGCGCGCTGGCGCTGGCCCGGTCGTTCTTATCGATATCGACCCACAAGGCTCACTGGCTGACTGGTGGAACGAACGCGAGGCCGAATTCCCGGCTTTTGCGCAGACCACCGTGGCAAGGCTGGCCGCGGATCTTGCGGTCCTGCGCCAGCAGGGCTTCAAGCTGGCCGTGATCGATACTCCGCCGGCAATCACCATGGCGATCCAGTCGGTCATTTCAGTGTCCGAACTGATCGTGGTCCCGACCCGCCCCAGCCCGCACGATCTGCGCGCCGTCGGCGCCACGGTCGATCTGTGCGAGCGCGCTGGAAAGCCGCTGATCTTTGTCGTCAACGCGGCCACCCCCAAGGCCAAGATCACTTCGGAAGCTGCCGTCGCGCTGTCGCAGCACGGCACGGTTGCGCCGATCACCCTGCATCACCGCACCGATTTCGCTGCCTCGATGATCGACGGTCGTACGGTGATGGAAGTCGACCCCAATGGCCGTTCGGCGCAGGAAGTGATCGCGCTGTGGACCTACATTTCGGATCGACTGGAAAAGAACTTCCGTCGCACCGTGTTTGCGGCGCCGACCAGCGTTTCAACCTTGCAAGGGGTGCACCGCCCGGCTGGTGGCTTCGGCCGCCGTGTCGCCGGATCGTAACGGGGTGCCGGGGGCCATGTCGGAATCGAAACCTCTCGCTTCGCTCAGCCCGCGGCTGCTCGCCCGCAAGGGTGGGGCGCGTCCGGCCATGCGGCCCCAGCTTGGGGCGTTGCAGGCCGATTCGCTGGCCCGTCAGATCGACGATCTGGGCTGGAATGACATGGGCCACGACAACGACGAAGCGATGGACGGTGCTGACGTCGTCAGCATCGCTCACGATGCCGCGTTGCCCGCCGATCACGAACCGGCGGTGGTGCGCCAGCAGCGCGCCATCTCGCGCCGCGTTGCCGCCGAACGTCGTTCGGCGCTCGCCGATGGCCGCCGCGCCGCGTTCACGCTGCGGGTCGATGCCGACCGCCATCTCAAGCTGCGCCTGGCCTGCACGCTCAATGGCCGCAGTGCCCAGCAGCTGGTGACCGACGCGCTTGATCGCCTGCTCGAAGAATTGCCCGATGTTGCCGCCCTGGCTGCCCAGGTGGCCAAACGGCCTCGCAAGTCCTGAATTTCACCAAGGGAGACTTCCCCATGACCGTCGTTCGCATCAGCCGCAAAGCCAAGGTTCTCGGCGTTCCGCTGGGACTTGCCGGGTTCGCCACCGCCGCGCTTCTCGCCAGCGGGACGATGAGCGCGAGCGCCATCGCCAAGTCGAGCCCCGACCAGTCGCTGGCCGAAGCGCAGAAGGCGCTGGCCAAGGGCAAGGCGGAAAAGGCCATCGAGCTGTCGGAGCTGGCCGTTGCCGGCAATCCGCGCGAACCGTCCTACCGGGCGGTGCTGGGTCAGGCCTACCTCAAGGCCGGCCGGTTTCAGTCGGCAGCAACTGCGTTCAATGACGCCATGAAGCTGGGTGACAACACCGCCCGCTCCGCGCTGGGTCTGGCGCTGGCGAACGTCGCGATGGGCCGCAACCGAGAGGCCGTGGCGATCCTGGATGATTGGCGCGATGCCATTCCCGCGACCGATCTGGGTTTGGGCCTGGCGCTGGCCGGCGAAACCAGCCGCGGCGTGGCGATCCTGGCCGACCGACTGCGCGCTGGCGACAATTCCGCGAAATTGCGCCAGAATCTGGCCTATGCCTATGCGCTAGACGGGCGTTGGCGTGAAGCGCGGGTGATGGCCGCACAGGACGTTCCGGCCGATCAGCTCGATGCCCGGATCAGCGATTGGGCGCAGAGCGCCAAGCCTGAAGATTCGCAGTTGCGGGTTGCCGGCCTGATCAAGGCGCCGCTGCGCAGCGATCCCGGACTGCCGGTCGCGCTCGCGCTGGGTGACAGCCCGGCGCAGGAACAGCTGGCTGCCGAAACTGCCGCAATCACGACCGTCGCCGCCAATAGCGAGCTGCCCGCGACGGGGGCCGCTCCGGCTCCGGCTCCGGTCGAACCGACCGCCGCTCTGGCCAGCTATGCTCCGGTCGATGCTGCCCCTGTTGCCGCCGAGCCTGCTCCCGCTCAGCAGCAGTCGTTTGGCGCTGCCTTCGCGACCGAAACCGTGACGGAGCCCGCTGCGGCTCGCAGCCAGGCCGCGCCGCGTGCTGCCAAGCTGGCCCGCGTAGCCCCTTCGATCAAGCTGACCCATCGCCCGGGCCTGCGTCCGCGC
>JABFRE010000048.1 GCA_013141325.1 Novosphingobium sp. | reverse complement strand
GCGCGCGGCGGCAAGATCGGCCTGTTCGGCGGCGCGGGCGTTGGCAAGACCGTGCTGATCCAGGAACTGATCAACAACATCGCCAAGGGCCACGGCGGCGTTTCGGTCTTTGCAGGCGTGGGTGAACGCACCCGCGAAGGTAACGACCTCTACCACGAATTCCTGGATGCCGGCGTTATCGCCAAGGACAAGGACGGCAACCCGACGCCGGACGGTTCGAAGGTGGCGCTGGTGTTCGGCCAGATGAACGAGCCTCCGGGCGCACGTGCCCGGGTTGCGCTGTCGGGCCTGACCATGGCCGAATACTTCCGCGACGAAGAAGGCCAGGACGTGCTGTTCTTCGTCGACAACATCTTCCGCTTTACCCAGGCCGGTTCGGAAGTGTCGGCGCTGCTCGGCCGTATTCCTTCGGCGGTGGGCTATCAGCCGACCTTGGCTACCGACATGGGCGCGCTACAGGAACGCATCACCTCGACCAACAAGGGCTCGATCACCTCGGTTCAGGCGATCTACGTGCCGGCGGACGACCTTACCGATCCGGCCCCGGCCGCTTCGTTCGCCCACTTGGACGCGACCACCACGCTGAACCGCGCGATTTCGGAGCTGGGCATCTACCCGGCGGTCGATCCGCTCGACTCCACGTCGCGCGTGCTGACCCCTGCCGTCGTCGGTCAGGAACACTACGACACCGCCCGCCGCGTTCAGGAAACGCTGCAGAAGTACAAGTCGCTGCAGGACATCATCGCGATCCTGGGCATGGACGAGCTGTCCGAAGAGGACAAGCTGACCGTCGCCCGCGCCCGCAAGATCCAGCGCTTCCTGTCGCAGCCGTTCCACGTCGCCGAAGTCTTCACCAACATCCCCGGCAAGTTCGTCCAGGTCGAGGACACCGTGAAGAGCTTCAAGGCGGTGGTTGACGGCGAATACGATCACCTGCCCGAAGCCGCCTTCTACATGGTCGGCGGGATCGACGAAGCGATCGCAAAGGGCAAGAAGCTGGCTGAGGACGCGTAACGCATCATGGCACTCCACTTCGAACTCGTCACCCCGGCCCGTCTTGTCCGTTCGGACGACGTCTATATGGTCGTCGTCCCCGGCACCGAGGGCGAGTTCGGCGTGCTGGAGGGCCACGCGCCCTTCATGGCCACCGTGCGCGACGGATCGCTCAAGATCTACAAGAGCGAAGGCAGCCAGCCGGAAGAGATCATGGTCCAGGGCGGCTTCGCCGAAGTCGGCGAAAACGGCCTGACCGTGCTGGCGGAGCACGTCGAAGGCTGAGGGTTTTCGGCAATTTGGACATGTAAAGGGCGGCTTGGTGGGCCGCCCTTTTCGTTTGGCCCCAGATCCTCTCCATTTTTGGCGAAGGCCACAAATGGGGAGGTGGCATTTGCGCCAGCAAATGGCGGAGGGGTTTCCACCCGACCGTCGATACCCCTCCGTCAGCCGCTGAAGCGGCTGCCACCTCCCCATTTGCGCTGACGCGAAAATGGAGAGGACCTTCGAAGAGCTATAGCCTCACATCGCCTCGCACACAGGTCACGCATTCCCCGCCGACGTGAATGTCGGCTCCGTCAATGCGCACATGCACGAACCCGTCGCGCCCCACCTGCCGCCCCTGGCTCGCCACATAGCTGTCCCCGCTCCGCACCTGACCGGCCGCCAGGCGGAACGCCGCAACCGCGCCGTTGCCGCTGCCGCAGACCGGGTCTTCGGCAATGCCGTCGCCGGGGGCAAAGCTGCGCACCACGACGCGACCACCCTCAACCGCGAACAGCGTGGCCCCGGTCATGCCCTTTGGCACGTAGTAGGCCGCCAGCGCCGCCGCATCGTGGCGCAAGGCCTCCAGCGCGGCCACGCTGGCCAGCTCCGCCACCAGCCAGACCGGCCCGACATCGACCGCCTGCGCGCTGCCCAGCACCTCCGCGCCGATCCAGGCCGCGGCGGCCGCATCGTTCAATTCGCTCAAGCCATAGCGTGGCAGCTTGAACGACAGCCCCTTCGCTTCCACCGTCAGATCGACCAGCCCGACCGCGCATTGCTGCACCAGACGGCCATCTGCACCCTGCGCCAGCCCCGCTGCGAGCACGGCATGGGCGGTGCCCAGCGTGGGGTGTCCGGCAAACGGCAGTTCCGCCTTGGGAGTGAAGATCCGCACCCGGTAATCCGCACCGGGTGCGGTGGCGGGCAGGACGAACGTCGTCTCGGAAAGATTGGTCCAGTTGGCGAAGGCCTGCATTTCGGCGGTGGAGAGCCCTTCCCCGTCGAGCACCACCGCCACCGGGTTGCCCAGATAGGGCACCGCGGTGAATACATCGACCTGCCGGAAAGCCCGCTGCCGCATTCTATTCGCCGTCACGCGGCGGCACCACCGGGCGGAAGTTCCACCGCACCGCATCGCTGCCGTCGAGTTTCGAAATTTCCGCCATCAGCAGCTGCCCTTGCCGCCAGTATCGGATCCGTTGCGGATAATCGTGCGCCGGGTTGGCGAATTCGATCGCTTCCTCGCTGTGGAGCACCATCGGAAATTCGCTGGCAGGCTTGCCCTGTGGTTGGGCCAGCAGGCTGATCGTGCCGTCGGTCTTGCGGCGGATCTGGCTCACTTCCCAGAACTGCAACTGCGGTCCGAAGCCCGACCGGGCCACCCCCAGCATGATCCCGCCCCGCGGGTCCATCCACACTTCGTCCGACCAGTTGGCACCGTCTTCCATCATCCAGGTACCCGCCATCCAGTCAGGCAAAGGGGCGGCAGCGGGCCTTTCCGCGCCAAGCGGCAGGGCCGTGACGGCAAGGACGGCGGCAAGCAGGAGCGACTTCATGGCGGCGATCTATGTTCCACAGCAGGTGAACGCCCGATGTAGCGCCACCGCCCCGCAGGTAAAGACCCCGGGCATGATCGAAACGACAAACGACACATTGGATCGACCGCATTAGGGAATCATCAAAGTTTCCTCCTTATTCACCATCTCCATAAGGCACGCAGTAGCCATACCGCCGGTATGGAGACCGCTTGATTTCGAGGGTGAAGGCAAGATGAGCGCATTCGGCCGACGCAATGGCATGAGCGGCATGGCCCCTGGGGCACGGCCGCAATTCGGCGTGGCGAAGCCGATGAAGGGCGGCGTTGAATCGTCCAAACCCTCGGCGTCTCCTGGCGCGTCCGGCGATCAGTTCCCGCCGATTCCCGGCGAGGACGCCGCACCGCTGCCTTCCAGCGAGGGTAACGGCTCCAAAGCCGATGCAATGACCCGGCTGGCCGACCGCGTGAACGGCGTGATCGAAAACTCCTATCAGGCCGAGGGTTTTGAAGCTTCGGTCCACAAGATCAAGGAACAGGTGCTGCCGCGCCTGCTCGAACGCGTCGATCCCGAAGCCGCCGCCACGCTGTCCAAGGACGAGCTGTCGGAAGAATTCCGCCCGATCATCATGGAAGTGCTGGCCGAACTCAAGGTCACGCTCAACCGGCGCGAGCAGTTCGCGCTGGAAAAGGTGCTGATCGACGAGCTGCTGGGCTTCGGTCCGCTGGAGGAACTGCTCAGCGATCCGGACGTGTCCGATATCATGGTCAACGGCCCGGATCAGACCTACATCGAAAAGAAGGGGCGGCTCCAGATCGCCCCGATCCGGTTCCGCGATGAAAGCCACCTGTTCCAGATCGCCCAGCGGATCGTCAACCAGGTCGGCCGCCGTGTCGACCAGACCACGCCGCTGGCCGATGCCCGTCTGAAGGACGGTAGCCGCGTCAACGTGATCGTTCCGCCGCTGTCACTGCGCGGCACTGCGATCTCAATTCGTAAGTTTTCCGAAAAGCCGATCACGATCGACATGCTCAAGGACTTCGGTTCGATGAGCGAGAAGATGGCGACCGCGCTCAAGATCGCCGGTGCCTGCCGGATGAACATCGTCATCTCGGGTGGTACGGGTTCGGGCAAGACCACAATGCTCAACGCCCTGTCGAAGATGATCGACCCGGGCGAGCGCGTGCTGACGATCGAAGACGCTGCCGAGCTTCGGCTGCAGCAGCCGCACTGGCTGCCGCTGGAAACCCGTCCGCCCAACCTTGAAGGCCAGGGCGCGATCACCATCGGCGATCTTGTGAAGAACGCGCTGCGTATGCGGCCTGACCGGATCATCCTGGGCGAAATCCGCGGCGCGGAAGCCTTCGATTTGCTCGCGGCGATGAACACCGGCCACGATGGTTCGATGTGTACGCTTCACGCCAACAGCCCGCGCGAATGCCTGGGCCGTATGGAAAACATGATCCTGATGGGCGACATCAAGATCCCCAAGGAAGCCATCAGCCGCCAGATCGCCGAATCGGTCGACATCATCGTCCAGGTCAAGCGCCTGCGCGACGGCTCGCGCCGCACCACCAACATTACCGAGGTGATCGGTATGGAAGGCGATGTGATCGTCACCCAGGAACTGTTCAAGTTCGAGTACCTGGATGAAAGCGAAGACGGCAAGATCATCGGCGAGTTCCGCCCGTCGGGCCTGCGCCCCTACACGCTGGAAAAAGCCCGCCAATTCGGGTTCGACCAGGCGTACCTTGAGGCGTGCCTCTGACGGCTTAACCGCGCAGCCACGCTCGCGCCGCGGCGCCAAGCAAAAGCACAGCGAAAAAGGTCGACCAGAAAGCCAGATCGCGCCAGGCAACCCAGCCGACGGCGTCGGGATCGCTGCGCCGCATCCGCCGCCGGTCGGCCCGCCACGCGAACAACGCAAAGGCAGCCGTGCCGATCGCTGGCAGCAGAAACCACACGATCCAGTCGCGATCGAGCCAATCGGCCAAGGTGGCTTGCCAGTCCATCGCTGCCCGCTAGAGCAAGGGCGTGCCTCCCGTCCAGCGTCCATATCTGGCCCTTGCCTTGCGGCTGGCTGCGGCCTTCGTGCTCGCCACGCTGATCATGCTGGTCAAATATACCGCCGGCACCGGCGTTGCCTTTCCCGAGATCCTGTTCTGGCGCGCTGCGCTGACCCTGCCGCTGCTGGGCGGGTGGCTGGCCTGGCGCGGCGAGCTGAAACGGCTGCGGACCCGGCGCATGCCTGCGCACCTGCGCCGGGCCGGACTGGGCATGATCGGCATGGCCATGACCTTCGGCGCGCCGATCCTGCTGCCGTTGGCGGAATCGACCACGCTGGGATTCACCACCCCGATCTGGGCGGTGATCCTTTCGGCGCTGGTGCTGCGCGAACGGGTGGGAATGGTCCGCTGGAGCGCCGTGGCGATGGGCTTCGCAGGAGTGCTGGTGATCGCCCAGCCCGGCCATTCGCACATTCCGCCCCTGGGTGCCGCAGTGGGACTGGGCGCTGGCTTCATGGTGGCGGTGATCTCGATCCAGATCCGCGACCTTTCGCGTACCGACGAGCCGGTATCGGTGGTGTTCTGGTTCAGCGCGTGGTCGACTGCGGTCTTCACCCTATTGCTACCGCTTTTCGTCTCCGCCCACAGTCCGCAGCAATGGCTGCTGTTGATCGGCATCGGACTGCTCGGCTGCCTGGTCCAGCTGCTGCTGACCGCCTCGCTGCGGATCGGGCAGGTCGCCAGCGTGATCGTGATGGACTATTCCTCGCTGGTCTGGGCCACGGCCTACGGATGGCTGGTATGGAAACAGCTTCCCCCCGCCGCCACCTGGCTGGGCGCGCCGCTGATCATTGGGGCGGGTGCTGTGATCGCCTGGCGCGAGCACCGGTTGCACCGGCGAATTGTCGCCGCCGCTGCGCCGAGTGGTGGCGAATAGGCGACGGGTGGCGGCGTGGTAAATTGGCGCGACAGGGTCAAGCGCTACAAGGTGCCGGAACAGGAGACATTGTCATGATCCGTAAGTCGCTTCTCGTCCTCGCCGCCTCGGGCCTCGTTCTCGCGACGGCCGCTTGCAACACCGTTAAAGGCCTGGGCCGTGATATTGAATCGGTCGGCCAGGCCGGCGACAAGGCCATGAAATAGCGCGATTCAACGCGAATCCGCAGCCCGTGCCACCACGCGGGCGCGGCGCTCCCGCACCAGCAGCCATGCCAGGAGGCCGATCGGCCCGACCAGATAGGTCGCCAGCAGAAACGGGGCCTGGCTCCACCGGCGGAAACCCTTGTTGTCAGCATCTGAGGCGATCCACAGCCCGGTGAACAGATCGAACGCCAGATAGTGGGTCCAGCCGATCACCACCCCGCCTTGGGTGGCGAAGAACCCCTGAATTCCGGGAATTGACAGCAGATCGGGTCTGCTCGCCGCCGCTGTCGCGCCGCCGACCGGATCGACGCTGCCGCTGATCACCAGAGCGAAGCACACCGCATAGATCAGGCAGAGCAGGCCCGCCCCGGCGTACATGATCGCGCTCCGTACCAGCGCGATGCGGGGAAGCAACAGCAGGGCCAACCAGGCAAGCGCCGCGATCGCGTTGGTTGCCGTGAACAGCGCCTCCCACATCGGCCTAGTCCCCCTGCCAGCTCAGCACCGGCTTGCGCGCGGCCTGAGTCTCGTCAAGCCGGCGGCGCGGCGCGAGATGCGGGGCGCTTTTCAAACTGGGATCGGCATTCCGTGCCCGCTCGGCCAGGCTGCGCATCGACGTGATGAACCGGTCAAGCCCGGCCTTGCTCTCTGTCTCGGTCGGTTCGATCAGCATCGCGCCGTGGACCACCAGCGGGAAATAGACCGTCATCGGATGGAAACCCTCATCGATCAGCCCCTTGGCCACATCGAGCGTGGTGAAGCCATCGGGGAAGCCATCGTCGCTGAACAGCGCCTCGTGCATGCACGGGCCGGTCGTGCCGAACGGGGCGTCCAGAACGTATTCCAGGCTGCGCAGCACATAGTTGGCGTTGAGCACCGCGTCTTCCGCCACCCGGGCCAGCCCGTCGGCCCCGTGGCTGAGGATATAGGTCAGCGCCCGGGTGAACATGCCCATCTGGCCGTGGAACGCCGCCATCCGGCCGAAGGCCTGCGCGTGGCCCATGGCCGCAGCATCTTCCTCCTCGATCAGGTGCACCACCCCGTCGGCGGTGCGCGCGGTATAGGGCAGCGGCCCGAAGGGGCTGAGCGCCTCGGACAGGACCACCGGCCCCGATCCGGGTCCGCCGCCGCCGTGCGGGGTGGAAAAGGTCTTGTGCAGGTTGATGTGCATCGCATCGACGCCCAAATCGCCAGGGCGGACCTTGCCGACGATGGCGTTGAAGTTCGCCCCGTCACAATAGACATAACCCCCCGCAGCGTGGACCGCATCGGCGATCCGCTTCATGTCGCGTTCGAACAGGCCGCAGGTGTTGGGGTTGGTGATCATCACCCCGGCAACGTCCGGCCCCAGCCGCGCCTCAAGCGCGGCCAGATCGACCCGCCCTTCGGCTGTGGCGGGAATGTTCTCGATCGCGAAACCGGCGAACGCAGCGGTGGCGGGATTGGTGCCGTGCGCGCTTTCGGGGACCAGCATCACGCGGCGGTCCTCGCCGCGCGCCTGGAGCGCTGCCTTGATGCACAGCACTCCGCACAACTCGCCATGAGCCCCGGCCTTGGGGGTCATCGCGACCCCGTGCATGCCGGTCAGCTCGATCAGCCACACCGCCAGCTGGTTGATCGCCTCCAGCGCGCCGCGCACGCTCTGCTGAGGCTGAAGCGGATGAATGTCGGCAAAGCCGGGCATCCGCGCGACCTTTTCGTTGAGCCGCGGGTTGTGCTTCATCGTGCACGATCCCAGCGGGAACGGCCCCAGGTCGATCGCATAGTTCTGGCGCGACAGGCGGGTATAGTGGCGCACGGTTTCCGGTTCGGTCAGGCCCGGCAGCGCCGCCGGGGCCGCGCGGCGGAATTTCGCCAGCGCAGGCGAAACCCCCAGCGCGGGCGCATCGATATCGACCCCGCAGGTGCCCGGACGGCCCAGTTCGAAGATCAGCGGCTCTTCCAGCATCAGCCCGCGATCACCGCTGGCGGTAACCACCGATGCCGCTTCTGCTCCGCCCATGGCGGGGCGCC
>JABFRE010000248.1 GCA_013141325.1 Novosphingobium sp. | reverse complement strand
CCCTCATCCCAACCCTTCCCCACCGGGGAAGGGCTTTTTTTGGTTCAATCCGATCAGCCTCTACCGGAACGGCGGCTCGTTGAAGGCGCGCAGCTTGCGGCTGTGAAGCCGCGCACCCTGCGCGCGCAGCAGATCGACCGTGGTGGTCCCGATCAGCAGGTGCGAGGCGATCGTTTCTTCATAGAACCGGTTGGCCTGGCCCGGCAGCTTCAGCTCGCCGTGAAGCGGCTTGTCCGAGACGCATAGCAGGGTGCCGTAGGGCACCCGAAAGCGGTAACCCTGGGCGGCGATGGTCGCGCTTTCCATGTCGATGCCGATCGCCCGGGCCAGCGACAGGCGCTGTGCCGACTGGGTGAAGCGCAACTCCCAGTTGCGGTCGTCAGTGGTGGCGACCGTGCCGGTGCGCATCCGCTTTTTCAGGTTGGCGCCCATGTCGCCGCTGACCATTTCGGCCGCCTGGGCCAGGGCGATCTGCACTTCGGCGATCGCCGGGATCGGGATTTCGGGTGGCAGCACGCTGTCGAGCACATTGTCGTCGCGCAGATAGGCGTGGGCCAGCACGAAGTCACCGATCCGCTGGGTATCGCGCAAACCCCCGCAGTGGCCGATCATCAGCCAGGCTTCGGGCCGCAGCACCGCCAGATGATCGCAGATCGTCTTGGCGTTCGACGGGCCAACCCCGATGTTGACCAGGGTAATCCCGGACTGGTCCTCGCGGATCAGGTGATAGGCCGGCATCTGGTGACGGCGCCAGGCGGTATCGGACAGACGCTCGCGAGCGTTTTCGGTCCGTTCGTCGATCAGCAGGCCCCCTGCGCCCGACAGCGCGGTATAGCCATCCTTGCCCAGTTGCTGACCAGCCCAGTCAACGAATTCATCGACATAGCGGTGATAGTTGGTGAACAGCACGAAACGCTGGAAATGCTCGGTCTGGGTGCCGGTATAGTGTGCCAGCCGCGCCAGGCTGAAATCGGTGCGCAGCCCGTCGAACAGCGCCAGCGGGATCAGTTCATCGGGATCGTCGAGCTGGATCCCGTCAGCCAGTTCGTCGCCAATCGCCGCCAGTTCGGTCGAGGGGAAGTGCCGGGCCAGGTCCTGCGGGCTGATCGTGCCCAGCGCGGCGCTGGCGTCGATAACATAGGGGAAGGGAATTTCCTGCTGCGACCGGCCGACTTCGACATCGATTTCATAGTCGTCGGCCAGCAGGCCCAGCTGTTCGGTCAGGTATCCCGCGAACAGCGCGGGCCGTGTGACGGTGGTGGCGAAGGTTCCGGAATGGGCCAGCCGGCCGAAGGCACGCGCCAGATCCGGGCGGGTTTCGACGCCTTCGTAGTGAATCCTGAGCTCGGGATAGCACCAGGCGCATTCGCTGCGCCGGCCGGGAGGTGGGAGAGTGCCGTGCTGCGCGAATGCGGCGATATCGCTGCGCAGGGTAGTGACGGCTTGTTCGTAGACGCGGACCAGTTCCGCGATGATCGTTTCTGTCGTTTTCATCGCGGGCTTGTAGCCGCAGCGCCGCGACATTTCAATGACGGCAACGAAAAGGGGGCGCCGGAGCGCCCCCTGAACGTCTGCGGGAAGGCTGACGGATCAGGCTTCGTCGCTGTCCTCGGCGGCCGGTTCTTCGGCGGCCGGGGCCGGGGCTTCCGCTTCGAGGTCTTCGCCGTTGCCGGCTTCGAACTCGGTCGCGGCATCGGCAGCGGCTTCGTCTTCGAACATCGCCTTGATGACGTCGACGCCCTGGGCCTGCTGTTCGGCTTCGTCGGTCGAACGGGCGACGTTGACCTTGACCATGACAGCAACTTCGGGGTGCAGTGCAACCTTGACGTCGAACACGCCGATGGTCTTGATCGGGCGTTCCAGCACGATCATCGCCTTCTGCAGGTTGGCGCCGTCAGCGTTGAGCGCGTCGACGATATCGCGCACCGAAACCGAACCATAAAGGTGGCCGGCGTTCGACGAGGCGCGGATCAGCACGACCGAACGGCCTTCGACGTCCTTGGAGTGCACTTCGGCTTCGCCGCGGCGCGAAGCGTTGTCGGCTTCGATCTTGGCGCGGTTGGCGTCGAACACCTTGCGGTTGGCATCGTTGGCGCGCAGCGCCTTCTTGTTCGGCAGCAGGAAGTTGCGGGCGTAGCCGTCCTTGACGGTGACCACGTCGCCGATGGTGCCGAGCTTCTCGATCCGTTCGAGGAGGATGATTTCCATGGTTCCTTCTCCCCTTACTTCACAAGGTAGGGCAGCAGGCCCAGGTGGCGGGCACGCTTGATCGCCTGGCCCAGCTCGCGCTGCTTCTTGGCCGAAACGGCAGTGATGCGCGAAGGCACGATCTTGCCGCGTTCAGACATGTAGTTCTGAAGCAGGCGCGTGTCCTTGTAGTCGATCGCGGGGGCGTTCTTGCCCGAGAACGGGCAGCTTTTGCGGCGGCGGAAAAATGCGCGGGCCATGGCTTAGAACTCCTCGCGTTCGCGGCGCTTGGTGCGCTCGCGGTCTTGCTTGCGCATCTGCACCGACGGTTCGCTTTCGTGTTCGTCGACGCGCACGGTCAGCCAGCGGATCACGTCTTCATTGATCGCGGTCTGACGCTCCAGCTCGGCAACGGTGCCGGCGGGCGCTTCGATGTTCAGCAGCACGAAGTGCGCCTTGCGGTTGCGCTTGATCTTGTAGGCGAGATTCTTGAGGCCCCAGGTTTCGGTCTTGGTGACCTTGCCCTGGTGGGCTTCGACGATCTCGGTGGCGGTAGCGGCCAGGGCATCGACTTGCGCCTGGCTCAGATCCTGGCGCGCCAGGAAGACATGCTCGTAAAGCGGCATGCTGTGCCTTTCATTCGTCCAACCGATCGCTGGCTGATCCGCACCATTGCGGGGCCCCTCCGGCTTTCTTGGTTTCCGAAATCGCTTCCGGAAGCGGCGGCCCTTAGCGCCTTGGCGGGGAATTGCAAGTTTCGATCGGCTTCGGGCTAACATTTCATGCTGCGATTGCGAAATATCAATGCGCATTATGCTGCAAGCGCGAAGAATGACGGCATCAAAGGAGACATTCCCATGCATGCCGAATCGCTTGCTCCCGAAATCCAGACCCTGCCCACGCGTAGCGGCGCGCTGCTCACCGTGCGTCCGGTCACTGCCGCCGACGAAGCCCTGCTGGAAGAATTCTTCGACCGGGTCAGCGATGAGGACCGCCGCTTCCGCTTTCTGTCGCCGCGCAAGCATGTCGGGCACGATCAGCTCGCGCCGATGGTCGAGATCGACCACGTCCGCACCGAAACCTGGATCGCCTTCGATGCCGCGAACGGCGCGGTGGTCGGCACGGCGATGCTGGCCTGCGACAATTCGCTCGATACCGGCGAAGTCGCGGTTTCGGTGTGCCAGGACTGGCGCGGCAAGGGCGTGGGTTGGGCACTGCTGGACGTGGTGGCCAAGGCGGCGGAACACCGCGGTCTGCGCCGGGTGATCTCGATCGAGGATCGCGAAAACCACGCCGCGATCGAGCTGGAACGCGAAAAGGGCTTCGTCCCCCACGGCGTGGACGGCGATCCCACCGTGGTCATGCTGGAAAAGACCTTCCGCTGATTTCCAAGCCTCTTGAGCGGCCCGCCCGGCTCCCCTAGGCAGGCGGTCCGCTCAAGAGGATCCTGCCTTCCATGCCAACCGGCCTTGTTGCCCTGCTCGATGATATCGCGGTGATCGCCCGCGCCGCTGCCGCCACGATCGATGATGTCGGTGTGGCGGCTGCCAAGGCGGGATCGAAGGCTGCAGGAGTGGTGATCGACGATGCGGCTGTGACGCCGACCTACGTCACCGCCTTCACCCCCGATCGCGAACTGCCGATCATCTGGCGGATCGCCAAGGGAAGCCTGTTCAACAAGCTGGTTCTGCTGCTTCCCGGTGCCCTGGCGCTGAGCGAACTGCTGCCCTGGGCAATGGTCCCGCTGCTGATGCTGGGCGGCCTGTTCCTGTGCTATGAAGGCGCGGAAAAGGTCATGGAAAAGCTCGGCGCAGAGGAGCACGGCGATACGTTGGACGATCCGATCACCGACATGGCCGAATTCGAGCGGGAGCGGGTGTCCGGCGCGGTTCGCACCGATCTGATCCTTTCGGCCGAGATCATGGCGATCGCCCTGGCTGAAATCGCCGATTCGCCGCTGTTCCAGCGCGCGGTGGTGCTCGCCATTGTCGGAATTGCGATCACCGTCTTGGTGTACGGCGCGGTGGCGCTGATTGTGAAGATGGACGACATCGGCCTGCATCTGGTCGAAAAGCGCAATACCCGCACCGAACATGCGATCGGACGCGGCCTGCTCCACGCGATGCCGCGGGTGCTGACCGTGCTGTCGGTGGTCGGCACCGGGGCGATGCTGTGGGTCGGCGGCGGGATCATCCTGCACGGGCTGGAACAGCTGGGTGTCCACGGCCCCGCCGCATTGGCCCACGGCGCACAGCACGCGGTGGAGAATGCCGTCGGCGCTCTGGGCGGAGTGGGCGGAGCGCTCGGGTGGTTGATCTATGCCCTGGCCTCTGCGCTGGTCGGGCTGGTGCTGGGCTGGATCACCGCGCTGGTGGTCCACAAGGTATTCAAGATTGAAACCGGCGCGCAGGCCTAAGACAGCCGCGTCAGCAAATCCTTGGCAAAGGCAGTCAGAGTATCGTCGCGCGCACCCATCACGACGATCCGGTCGCCGGGACGGGCGATCTCCGCGATCCGGGCGCCGCAGTCTTCGCGGGACGAGACATATTCTGCGCGCCCACCAGATTCGCCGATCAGCCGGACGATCCGCTCGCTGCCTTGGCTGCGGTCTACCGTGCCGCCGAAATAAACCGGATCGCACAGGATCGTGATGTCATCCGGGCCGAGCACACGAGCAAAGGTCTCGGCCAGTTCGTGGCCCATCTGGCGCAGCGGACCGTAGCCGTGCGGCTGGAAGAAGGCGATGACGCGCCCCGGATGGGCCTTGAGCGTGGCCAGCGTCGCGGCAACCTTGTCGGGGTTGTGGCCGAAATCGTCGATCACGGTAATCCCGCCTTGGCTGGTGCCGAGGATGTCGAACCGGCGGGCGAGGCCAGCAAAGCTGCCCAACGCGTGAACCGCCTCGGCCACGGGCACCCCGGCAGCGGTGCACGCGGCAATCGCCGCCAGCGCATTGGCGAGGTTGTGGCGCCCCGGCACCTTCAGCGCCAGCGCGGCGGCGGACCCGTCGCGGCGATCCTCGATGGTGGCGGACAGCCCGGTCGGCCCCTCGACCAGCGAGCCCGGCGCGACGCCGATCATCGCCTCGGCGCTGTCGATCCCGAACGAGACCACGCACTGCGCGCGCGGGGCCAGCGCGACGGATTCGGCGTCGTCGAAATTGACCGCCGCCACTTCGGCCCGAGCGAGGAAATCGCCGAACAGGGCGCGCAGTTCCTCCAGCGACTTGTGATCGAGGCTGACATTGCCCAGCACCGCCACGCGAGGCTGGTAGAGCGCGATCGAACCGTCGCTTTCATCAACTTCGGACACGAACACTCCGCCGTGGCCGACGCGGGCGCTGGCGAATGGTGCATCGTCGCGCACGTAGTTCTTCATCACCGCGCCGTTCATGATCGTCGGATCGCGCCCGGCCTGGTCCATGATCCAGCCGGCCATGCCGGTGACCGTGCTCTTGCCGCTGGTCCCGCCGATGGCGATGCCGGTGGGGGCGGCGTTGAACAGGCGGGCAAGCAGTTCGGCGCGGCTCATCCGCGGGCAGCCCAGTTCGCGCGCGCGGACCATTTCGGGCACCGTGTCTTCGACCGCTGCGGATGCGACGAGGGTCTGCTCTCGCGAGACGATCCCGCTGCCGTCCTGCGGGTGTAGAGCAAGGCCCAGGCTTTCCAGCCAGGCGAACTTTTCGGGGGTGCGGCCCTGGTCGCGACTGCGGTCCGATCCGGCGACTTCGGCCCCGGCTCCGCGCAGGATCAGCGCCAGCGGCAGCATACCCGATCCGCCGATGCCGCAGAAGAACCAGGGGTGAGAGGTGAGGTCGCTCATGGGTCTGGCGGTAAGCGGCCTTGCTTGCCAGCGCAACCGGGTTAGGAAGATGAATGCTCCGCGTTGCCATCTGCGCCCCGTCCCGGTCGATAACCGAAGCCGATGCCGCCCGGGCTTTGACGCTGGCCGATGAATTCCGGGGGGTGGAACTGCATTTTCACCCCCAATGCTTCCTCGCTGACGGCCACTTCGCCGGAACCGATGCCCAGCGCACCGCGGCGCTGGTCGAATGCGCCAATGATTCGAGCTTCGATGCGGTGTGGTTCGCGCGCGGCGGGTACGGTGCGGCGCGGGTCGCGCAGGATGCGCTGGCGCAGTTTGCAGCTGCGGCGCAGAGCAAGCGGTTTCTGGGCTATTCGGACGGAGGAACGCTGCTTGGCGGGCTCTACCGTGCCCGGATCGGTCAGCCGGTCCATGCGCCGATGGTCGCCGACGGGCGGCGCGCCGGGGGTGATGAGGCGTTACGCCGGGTGCTGGGCTATCTGGCCGGCGAGACCGGCGGCGTGGAGCCGGGGCTCGATCACCATCCGGCCGTGGCTTTCAACCTGACGACGCTGGCGATGCTGTGCGGCACGCCGCTGATGCCGGGGCTTTCGGGGCATGTCGTGATGGTCGAGGAAGTGTGCGAGCATTTGTATGCGGTTGACCGGCTGTTTTTCCATGTAACCGCGCACCTGGGCGGGATCGCCGGGTTGCGGCTGGGGCGGATCAGCGATGTTCCCGAAAATGACATTGCCTTTGGCCATGACGCTGAAGCCATCGCCCGCCACTGGTGTATGCGGCACGCGATCCCCTATCTGGGCCGGGCGGATATCGGCCACGATGTTGCCAACAGGATCGTGCCGTTCGGGCTTGCAGGGCGCTGAAAGGCGCAATAACCGCCCCGCCAACAGGCCCTTCGCAACGCGGCTGCGTCGCTGTTCAGGATGATCGGAGTTTGTGATGAGAGCATTCGTTTTTCCCGGGCAGGGTAGCCAGAAAGTCGGCATGGGCAGCGAACTGGCCGCGGCCAGCGCCGCCGCGCGCGAGGTGTTCGAGGAGGTTGACGAGGCGCTGGGCCAGAACCTGTCCGCGATCATGCGCGACGGCCCGGACGAGGCACTGACGCTGACCGAAAACGCCCAGCCGGCGATCATGGCCCATGCCATCGCCGTGCTGCGGGTGCTGGAGAAGGAAGGCGGCCTTGCTCTGGCCGCAAAGGCCGACTTCGTCGCAGGACACAGCCTGGGCGAATACACGGCGCTCTGCGCTGCAGGGGCGTTCTCGCTCGCCGATACCGCGCGCCTGCTGAAGCTGCGCGGGCAGGCGATGCAGGCCGCCGTGCCGGTCGGCGTCGGCGCGATGTGTGCGCTGCTGGGCGCCGATATCGGCAAAGCCCAGGCGCTGGCCGATGCGGCGGCAGAGGGCCCCCTCCCGGGCAGGGAAAAAGAAGTCTGCACCGTCGCCAACGACAACGATCCGGGCCAGGTCGTGCTGTCGGGCCACAAGGGCGCGATCGAGCGGGCGATTGCCATGGTCAAGGACTTCGAGATCAAGCGCGGCGTCGCGCTGCCGGTCTCTGCCCCGTTCCATTGCCCGCTGATGCAACCGGCGGCCGAGGCAATGGCCGAGGCGCTCGCCGCCACTCCGGCCGGCGCGCTGCACGTGCCGCTCTACGCCAATGTCACCGCCGCCGTGGTGACCGATCCCGCCGAAGTCCAGCGCCTGTTGGTTGAGCAGGTCTGCGGCCGGGTTCGCTGGCGCGAAAGCGTGCTCGCGATGCAGGCCGCCGGGGTCGATCAGTTCGTGGAGCTGGGCGGCAAGGTGCTGGGCCCGATGATCGGGCGCAGCATCAACGATGCAAATGTTACCAGCGTGATCGGCATGGCCGACATCGAAGCCCTCGCCAAGGAGCTGTAAGTCATGGAAAATCGCCTGTTTGACCTTACCGGGATGACCGCCCTTGTGACCGGCGCTGCCGGGGGGATTGGCTCGGCAATCAGCCATGC
>JABFRE010000121.1 GCA_013141325.1 Novosphingobium sp. | reverse complement strand
GGAATGGTGCTGCTGGGGAGGATTGAACTCCCGACCTCAGCCTTACCAAGGATGCGCTCTACCACTGAGCTACAGCAGCACACCATTCCGCGAAGCCCGTGCCGATCACGGCGGCGGTTCGGGCAGGGGCGCGCTATTGGCTGCGGCCCCTTGCTTTGTCAAGCCGAACCCTGATAGCCGCTGCACATTGCCAATGCGTGAAGAACCACCCCGACTCACCCGCGAAGAGCGCCTTGCCGCCAAGCTGCGGGAAAACCTGCGCCGCCGCAAAGCGCAGGCGCGCGAATTGGCCAAGGACGCCACGCCCACGCTTCCCAAAGCCGATTCGAGCGGCTAGGGGCGAGGCACGCATTCTTGCCGCCTCACGGCGGGGCATCACCGGCCCGCTCCCCCGGCCAGGCCGCCCAGAGGGTACCTTGTCGGGTGGCCGGGCCGGGGGAGCGGGCCGGTGATGCAAATTTCCGGAGTCAAAGTGTGCCGCGCCTGATTCTTGTCCGCCACGGCCAGAGCCAGTGGAATCTGGAAAACCGTTTCACCGGGTGGTGGGATGTCGACCTGACCGCCAAGGGCGAGGACGAGGCCCGCGCCGCCGGCGCACTGCTCGCGGCCAAGGACATGCTTCCGACCCTGGCCTTCACCAGCTTCCAGACCCGCGCGATCAAAACGTTGCATCTGGCGCTGGAGGCAGCCGGGCGGCTGTGGATTCCGGAAACCAAGGACTGGCGGCTCAACGAGCGCCACTATGGCGGGCTGACCGGGCTCGACAAGGCGGAGACGGCGGCGCAGCACGGCGATGATCAGGTGAAGATCTGGCGCCGCAGCTTCGATACCCCGCCTCCGGTACTGGAAGATGGCTCGAAGTTCGATCTCAAGGCCGATCCGCGCTATGCCGGGATCGCGATCCCCTCGACCGAAAGCCTGAAGGACACCATCGCCCGGGTCCTGCCATACTACGAGACGGCGATCGTCCCGGCGCTGAAGGCGGGCGAAACCGTACTGGTCGCCGCCCACGGCAATTCGCTGCGCGCGCTGGTCAAACACCTCTCGGGCATTTCCGATGCCGAGATCACCGCGCTCGAAATCCCTACCGGCCAGCCGATCGTCTACGAGCTGGACGAAGACCTGGCCGCGCGGGAGCGCTACTACCTGTCGGAGCGCTGAGATGACTGCATCCGTCGCGATCATCATGGGGAGCCAGTCGGACTGGGCGACGATGCGCCACACCGCAGAAGCGCTCGACGCGCTCGGCGTGGCCTATGACGCGCGGATCGTTTCTGCGCATCGCACTCCGGCTCGGCTGATCGAATTTGCGCAGAGCGCAGACGCGGCGGGCTTCAAAGTCATCATCGCCGGAGCCGGCGGGGCGGCCCATCTGCCGGGCATGGTCGCCAGCATGACCCACCTGCCGGTGCTCGGCGTGCCGGTTCAGTCCAAGGCGCTGTCAGGGCAGGACAGCCTGCTGTCGATCGTGCAGATGCCAGCCGGGATCCCGGTCGGCACCCTGGCGATCGGCGAAGCGGGGGCAACCAATGCAGGCCTGCTCGCCGCCGCGATCATGGCCACGACCGATCCGGCGCTGGCCGAGCGGCTCAAGGCCTACCGCGCCGCGCAGACCGCGAACGTTGCCGAGCGGCCGAGCTGAGCCGGTGACCGTTCAGCCATGATCCCGCCGGGCGAGACGATCGGCATCCTTGGCGGCGGCCAGCTGGGCCGGATGCTGGCCATGGCGGCGGCGCGGCTGGGCTATCGCTGCCACGTCTATGCCCCCGAAGCCGAGGCGATCGCGGCGGAAGTCTGCGCACAGTTCACCCAGGCCGCCTGGGACGATGCCGAAGCCATGGCCGCGTTCGCCGCCGACTGCGCGGTGGTGACCTATGAGTTCGAAAATGTTCCCGTGGCCCCGTTGAAGGCCCTGGGTCAGGTGCCGCTGCTGCCCAGTGCGCACGCGCTCGAAGTGGCGCAGGACCGGCTCAGCGAAAAGCGCTTTGTGGCCGATCTTGGCGGCGTGACCGCGCCGTTCCACGTGGTCGACACGGCCGACGATCTGGCCGAAGCGCTGGTGTCGGTGGGCTCACCCGGCATCCTCAAGACCCGGCGCGAAGGCTATGACGGCAAGGGCCAGTGGCGGATCATGGCCGATCACGATGCCGACGGGATAGCACTGTCGGGTGAGCCGCTGCTGTTCGAGGGCTTCATCCACTTCACCTCCGAATTTTCGGTGATCCTGTGCCGCGGCCAGGACGGGCGGATCGTGTTCTGGGACAGCGCCGAGAACACCCACGAGGGCGGAATCCTGGCCCGCTCGGTCGTCCCCGCTGGCGAGCAGGTGTTGGCCCAGGTTCCGGCCGCGCGCGAATTGGCCGCGCGCGTCGCCGATGCCCTTGGCTATGTCGGGGTGCTGACGCTGGAGTTCTTCGCGACCGCGGCGGGACCGGTGTTCAACGAGATGGCGCCGCGGGTCCACAATTCGGGACACTGGACGATCGAAGGGGCGCTGACCAGCCAGTTCGAGAACCACATCCGCGCGATCTGCGGCCTGCCGCTGGGCGCGACCGATCTCGCCGCGCCGCATGTCGAAATGCGCAACGTGATTGGTGATGCCGCCGAAGACTGGGACACGATCCTGGCCGATCCGGCCAACCACCTCCATCTTTACGGCAAGGCCGCCGCGCGGCCCGGGCGCAAGATGGGCCATGTCACGAGGCTGGGCTGGTGAACCGGCGCGAGGTGTTCCTGGTCGTAGCCGTCGCCACTAACGGCGTAATCGGCAATGACGGCAAGATGCCTTGGCATATTTCGGCCGATCTGCGCCGGTTCAAGGAATTGACCATGGGCAAGCCGATGGTGATGGGTCGCAAGACCTTTGAATCGCTTCCCGGTCTGCTGCCGGGTCGCCGTCACATCGTGCTGACCCGCGATCCGGCCTGGGCCGAAGACGGTGCCGAAGTGGCGCGAACGCCGGACGAGGCTCTGGCTCTGGCCAATGCTCCGCATGTCGCAGTGGTCGGCGGTGCCGAGGTCTATCGCCTGTTCCTGCCGCTGGCGGACCGGATCGAGTGGACCGAGGTCCATGCCGCGCCGCGAGGCGACACCCACTTTCCCGCGTTCGACCGCTCCGGATGGGCCGAGAACCAGCGCGAGAGCCACGTTCCGGACGGACGCGTGCCGGGGTTTGATTTCGTTACGCTGTTGCGTAAACCGGCAGCGTGAGGGGAGCGAATGAGCATGCGCAAGAGGATCTGGATTCCGCTGGTAACGCTGGCCGTCGCGGCGGGCGGCTTTTTCGGGCTGGCGCCGCGCTGGCTGGAATCGAGCATGAACAAGCTCGACGGCAAGGAACTGATCCCGGTCAGCGAAGCGGCGCAGGCGCTGCACCGCACGCTGCAGATCGTCGATCTCCATTCCGATTCGCTGATGTGGAAGCGCAATATCCTTGAGCATGGCGACCGCGGCCATGAAGACCTGCCCCGGCTGAGCGAGGGCAATGTCGCGCTGCAGGTGTTCTCGTCGGTTTCGCAGACCCCAAAGGGCCTCAACTACGACCGCAATTCGGCCGATTCCGATGTGCTGACCGCATTGGTGATCGCCCAGCTTCAGCCGGTGCGGACCTGGACCTCGCGGCTGGAACGCTCGCTGTACCACGCGGCCAAGCTTGACCGGGCGGTGGCCGGATCCGGGGGCGGCCTGACCAAGGTCAGCGATGCGGGCGAGCTTGACCGGCTGCTGGCCGCCCGCACTGGCAAGGCCGCCCCGGTCGGCGCGCTGCTCTCGATCGAGGGGCTGCACGATCTGGAAGGGCGTTTCGAAAATCTCGACAAGGTCTACGGCGCAGGCTTCCGCATGGCCGGGCTCACTCATTTCTTTGACAATCCGCTGGCCGGATCGATGCACGGCGAGAAAAAGGGCGGGCTCACCCCGTTCGGCCGCAAGGTGATGGCGGCGATGGAAGACAAGGGGATGATCGTCGATGTGGCGCATTGCAGCCACAGTTGCGTTGCCGATATCCTGGCCGCCGCGCGCCGCCCGGTGGTCTCCAGCCACGGCGGCGTCCAGGCGACCTGCAAGGTCAACCGCAACCTCACCGATGACGAGATCAAAGGCGTCGCCCGCACCGGCGGGGTGATCGGCATCGGCTATTGGGATGGGGCCGTCTGCGATACCTCCCCTCGGGCGGCAGCCAAGGCGATGAAGCATGTCCGCGACCTGGTGGGCATCCAGCACGTCGCCCTGGGCAGCGACTATGACGGGGCAACCACGGTGCGCTTCGATACCAGCCAGCTGGTCCAGGTAACCCAGGCCCTGATGGACGAAGGCTTTACGCCCGATGAGATCCGCGCGGTGATGGGCGGCAATGCGCTGCGGGTGATCCGCGCCGGGATCGCTCCGCTGGCTCGGGCCAGAGCGGAGCCGCGCCCCGCACCATGACCATCCCTCGGCTTGATGCATCCCAGCCGCTCCCGGCGTCGCTGGCCGGCGCGGTAATCGCGCTGGGCAATTTTGACGGGTTCCACCGCGGGCATCAGGCCGTAGCGGCAGAGGCGATCGGCTGGGCGCGAGCCGAAGGGCGCCCGGCAATCATCGCCACCTTTGATCCGCATCCGGCACGCCACTTCGCCCCCGATGCCCCGCCCTTTCGCCTGACCACACTGGACCAGCGGCAGGAGTTGTTCGAAGCCGCCGGGGCCGACGCGATGCTGGTCTTCGCCTTTGGCGCCGAGCTGGCCGGCACCACGGCGGAGGATTTCGTGCGCCGACTGCTGGCCGGGCAGCTCAAGATCGGCGCGGTTGTCACTGGCGAGGATTTCACTTTCGGCAAGGGCCGGGGCGGAAACGTGGCCGTGCTCCGCGCGATCGGCGAAACCTGCGGTATCGCCGCGCGGGCAGTCGGCCCGGTGTTGGACGCCGGAGGGATCGTGTCCTCCAGCCGGATCCGCGATGCGCTCAAAGCCGGGGATTGCGCCGCCGCCAGCCACCTGCTGACCCGCCCCTTCGCGATCCGGGGCACGGTGCAGCACGGCGACAAGCTGGGTCGGACAATCGGCTATCCCACCGCCAACCTGCCGCTCGATAGCTACCTGCGCCCGCGCTATGGGATCTATGCCGTTTCCGGGACTCTTCCCGGCGGACGGATGGTACGCGGCGCGGCCAATCTGGGGGTGCGTCCCCATTTCGATCCGCCCAAGGAACTGCTCGAGCCGCATTTTTTCGACTTTGACGGCGACCTCTACGGACAGGAGATCGAAGTGGCGCTGCACCATTTCCTCCGCCCCGAGGCGAAATTCGACAGCCTTGAGGCGCTGACCGCGCAGATTGAGGCCGATTGCGCGCTGGCACGGGAACACCTCGGATGAAGCGATTCCTGAAACGCACGGCACTGGCCTTGGCGCTCGTGTTCTTCCTGATGATGACGGTCAACTCGCCGCTGTTTGCTCCGCAGCCCAAGGGCTATGTTCGGCTGATCGCGCACCGCGGGGCCTATCAGCTCTACAGCCACGCCAAGCTGGGCCGCGATACCTGCACCGCCACCCGGATCTATCCACCGACCCACCTCTATCACGAGAACACCCTGGCCGGGATCGCCCAGGCGCGGCGGCTGGGGGCGCAGATGGTGGAAATCGACATTGCCCCCACCAAAGACGGCAAGATTGCGGTGTTCCACGACTGGACACTCGATTGCCGGACCAACGGCAAAGGCAATGTCCGCGATCACACCATGGCCGAGCTCAAGGCGCTCGACGCGACCTATGGCTATACCGCCGACGGCGGCAAGACCTTCCCGTTCCGCGGCCAGGGCGTGGGCCGGATCCCCGAACTGGGCGAGGTGCTCGCCGCCTTTCCCGACACGCCGCTGCTGTTCAACTTCAAGAGCAAGGACGCGGCCGAGGCCGACCTGCTCGCCGCCGCGCTGACAGCCGCCGGGCGCGATCCGGTGGCGCGCAGGGACGGCTTCTATGCCGGAAACGAAGCAGGCCCGGTAACGCGGATCCGCGCGCTTTACCCCAAAGCCTGGACGTTCAGCATGGAGGCGGCCAAGGCCTGTACCAAGGCCTATGGCTGGCAAGGCTGGATGGGGTTGGTGCCCGAAATCTGCCGGGGCCGGACGATCGTGGTCCCGCTCAACTATCAGTGGGCGATGGCCGGCTGGCCCGACCGGATGATCGCGCGGATGGAAAAGGCCGGCACCCGGATGGTGCTGGTCGCCCCTGTCGACGGCAAGGACCATGCCGCAGGGCTCGACATGCCCGAACAGCTGCGCGACGTGCCCTCCAGCTTCAACGGGATGCTGTGGGTGGACGATATCTACACCCTGGGTCCCGCGCTCCGCCCCGCGCTCAACAAGCGAAACCCGGTGGAGGAACAGGAACTGGCCCGCGAGATCGAGCGGCGGCGCAAGGTGCGGGAATAGGCGGGGGTTCACGCAGAGGCCGCGGAGAAGAAAAGGGCTGCGCAGAGATGACGTGCCGACCGCCGGAGGCAGTTGCCTCAACAGATACCGCGCAAGCCGAACCGCCTGCTGGTTGAGGGCGGCTTCGCCGCACGCGCAACACCCTCTGCGTCTCGCCTTTCTTCTCTGCGTCTCTGCGCGAACCAAAAAATTGCGAAACCCCGCCCCCGCCGCTAAGGCCCGCGGCACCATGACCGAACAGCGCGACTATCGAGACACCGTCTTCCTGCCGAAGACCGATTTCCCCATGAAGGCCGGACTCCCCCAGAAGGAGCCGATTATTGCCGCGCGCTGGGAAGCCGAAAAGCTGTACGAGCAGCTGCGCGATCTGCGCCGCGGGCGTGAGACCTTCATGTACCATGACGGTCCGCCCTATGCGAACGGCGACATGCATATCGGCCACGCGCTGAACCACACGATCAAGGACATGGTCTGCCGCACGCAGAACCTGCTGGGCAAGAATGCGCCCTATGTTCCGGGCTGGGATTGCCACGGCCTGCCGATCGAATGGAAGGTTGAGGAGCAGTACCGCAAGAAAAAGCTCGACAAGGACGAAGTCCCGCTGCTCGAATTCCGCGCCGAATGCCGCGCCTATGCCCAGCACTGGGTCGATGTGCAGCGCGCGCAGCTCAAGCGCCTTGGCGTGATGGCCGACTGGGACAATCCCTACCTGACCATGCAGCCCGAGAGCGAGGCGACGATCGTGGCCGAACTGCTCAAGTTCGCGACCAGCGGTCAGCTCTATCGCGGGGCCAAGCCGGTGATGTGGTCCCCGGTCGAAAAGACCGCGCTGGCCGAGGCCGAGGTCGAGTACGAGGATATCACCTCGACCCAGATCGACGTGGCGTTCGAGATTGAGGATTCGCCTATTGAGGAGCTGAAGGGCGCCTACGCGGTGATCTGGACGACGACTCCGTGGACGATCCCGGTAAACCAGGCTTTGGCCTATGGACCGGATGTCGAGTATTGGGTTTACGAGATCACTTCAGTAGATCGTTCGGATCAAGCAAGTTTGGTTGGGCGGAGAATTCTGATCAATCCGGACCTCATGCTCGGGGCGGCGGGCGCATACGGATTTGCAGAACGATCTGCCTTTGCACTCAAGGCAGTTGATGGTTTGAAGTTCAAAGGCTCCGACCTCGCAGGAACCATCGCCCGCCACCCGATGCACCACCTCGGCGGGTTCTTTGCCGAGCCGCGCCCGCTGCTCCCCGGCGACTTTGTCACCACCGACAGCGGCACGGGCCTCGTCCACATGGCGCCCGATCACGGCGAGGACGATTTCGAGCTGTGCAAGTCGGTGGGGATCAACCCGAAGTTCGCGGTTGAGGGCGATGGCAAGTACCGTGAGGACTGGCCGTGGCTGGGCGGGCAAGGCTCGGTCATCAACCCCAAGTTCAACGCCCCCGATGGGCCGATCTGTTCGGACCTGCGCGAGGCTGGCGGACTGCTCGCGGCTAGCGCCGACTACAAACACAGCTACCCGCATTCGTGGCGGTCCAAGGCCAAGGTGATCTATCGCTGCACGCCGCAATGGTTCGTGCCGATGGACACTCCTCTAACCCCCCTCCCCGGTGGGGAGGGGTTGGGGGTGGGG
>JABFRE010000243.1 GCA_013141325.1 Novosphingobium sp. | reverse complement strand
CTCTTGGGGGTTGCGGTCATTTCGTCAGGGTCCTTTCCAGCGAATGGAGGGCGCGCGCGGCGGCCAACCGACATGCTGCGCGCCGCGCGCGCCCTCCATTCGCTGGAAAGGACCCTGACGAAATGACCGCAACCCCCAAGAGCCCGGCCGCCATGACCTTGGCAGAGGTCGGCACGCTCGCCCAGTCGATCCGCGCCGAAGTGGGCAAGGCCGTGGTCGGCCAGACCGACGTGGTCGAGGCGCTGCTGGTCGCCCTGTTCGCCCAGGGTCACGTCCTGCTGGAAGGGCCGCCGGGCACTGCCAAGACATTTCTGGCCCAGACCTTTGCCGCCGCGCTGGGGCTCGATTTCGGACGGATCCAGTTCACCCCGGACCTGATGCCGGGCGATATTCTGGGATCGAACCTGTTCAACTTCCAGACCAGCGCATTCACCCTCACCCGCGGCCCGATCTTCTGCGAGCTGTTGCTGGCCGATGAGATCAACCGCACCCCGCCCAAGACCCAGGCCGCGCTGCTTGAGGCGATGCAGGAACGCCGGGTCACGCTGGACGGCACCGCCCATGCGCTGCCGGCCAACTTCCTGGTGGTGGCGACCCAGAACCCGATCGAGAGCCAGGGCGTCTATCCGCTGCCCGAAGCCCAGCTTGACCGTTTCCTGTTCAAGCTGCTGGTGTCCTATCCCAGCCTGGAGGAAGAGGCGCGGATCGTCACGTCGTTCGGCCAGCGCGCCGGGCCGCAGCGCCCGGCCGATCTTGGCGTGAGCGCGGTGGCCGATGCCGCGACGATCGCCGCCGCTGCCAGTGCGGTCAAAGGCATCACTCTGGCGGAAAGCGTGGTCGACTATGTGGTGCGGCTGATCCGCGCGACCCGCGACAGCGCCGACCTGGCCTCGGGCGCCAGCCCGCGCGCCGCAGTGCTGCTGGCCAACGCCGCCCGTGCCCGCGCGGCGCTCGACGGGCGCGATTTCGTCCTGCCTGACGATGTCAAGGCGCTGGCCGGCGCGGTTCTGCGGCACCGTTTGCTGCTCTCCCCCGCCGCCGAGATCGAAGGCAAGCAGGTGGAAGCGCTGGTCGCCGATCTGGTCGAAGCGACCGAGGCACCGCGGTAAGCAGCGATGGCGCCCGCACCGCCCCGCCTGCGCTCGCGTATCGTGCCGACTGCCCGCGCCGCCGCGCTGGTGGTGACGGCCGCGCCGATCGCGCTGGTGGTGGCCGCGCTTGCGCCGGGGGCCTGGGTGGTCGCTCCGGTGCTGGGTGCCTTCATCCTGGCCCTGGTCCTGATCGATGCCGGCCTGGCCGGACGCGCGACGACCGTGGAGCTGACCGCCGATCGCGATGTCGAAGTGGGCGGCCGCGGCGCGCTGCACGTGCAGGCCGCGTTTGGCTCGGGCTGGCGCGGAACGGTGGATTGCGCGGTGGCCAGCGATGCCCGCCTGCTGCCCGGCGGGCGGAGCGAACAGGCGCTGGAGCGGCAGGACGATTCCACCTGGAACGCCGCGATCAGCTTCGTCCCCACCCGCCGCGGTACCGGCGCGGTGGAGCGGGTCTGGCTCAAGTGGAGCGGACCGCTGGGGCTGGGGGCGCGGCAACTGGCGCGCGAAGTGGGGCAGGCGGTGCGGGTCTGGCCCAACCTGACCCTGGCCCGCTCGCCGACGCTTCAGGCCTTTCTCAAGGACGCGCAGTTTGGACTGATCGCCCGGCGGATCCGCGGCGAAGGCACGGTGTTCGAAGCGCTGGCCGAATACCAGCCGGGGATGGACCGCCGCCGGATCGACTGGAAAGCCAGCGCCCGCCACAGCCACCTCTACGCCAAGGAGATGGAGGCCGAACGCAACAACCAGATCGTCTTCGCCTTCGATTGCGGGCAGGCGATGTGCGAGCCGGTGGCCGGAATGGCGCGGATCGACCGGGCAGTTTCCGCCGCACTGGCCACCGCCTATGTCGCGCTGAAAGGCGGCGACCGGGTCGCGCTGTTCGGCTTTGCCGCCCGGCCCGAGGTGTTCACCCCCTTCGTGGCCGACGCCCGCGATTTTCCCCGTTTGCAAAGTGCGGCCGCCGGGCTCGACTACCACGCACAGGAACCCAACTTTACCCTGGCTCTGGCAACGCTGGCCGGGCGGCTCAAGCGGCGCAGCCTGATCGTGGTCTTTTCCGATTTCACCGATCCGACCAGCGCCGAACTGATGATCGAATCGATCGGGCGGCTGACTGCGCGGCATCTGGTGCTGTTCGTGACCATGGCGGACGACGAGCTCGACGGGTTTGCCGCCGCTGCCCCCGAAGGGATGCAGGACCTGGCCATGGCGGTGACCGCCGATGCCCTGCTGCGGCAACGCGCGCTGGTGCTGTCGCGGCTGCGCCAGCTGGGGGTCGACGTGATCGAGGCACCGCATGACCGCATCGGCATGCGGCTGATCGACAGCTATCTGGCGATCAAGCGGAAAGGGGCAATTGGCTGATGGCAGTATTCGGCCTGTTCGGCGGCAAGGCGGGCGAAGGCGATGCGGCGATCGAGGCCGCCGCGCTGCGCTCCGACCGGTTCCGCCAGGTGCGCGAGGGCGACTGGACCCGGCTCGAGGCAATCGTCCGGCGGATGGAGGCCGGGCGGACGCGCAAGCTGTCCGATGACGATGTGCTGGCGCTGCCTGCGCTCTACCGCACCGTCGCCTCCAGTCTCTCGGTGGCGCGCGAAACCTCGCTCGATGCGGCGACGCTGGCCTATCTCGAAGGGCTGGTCCAGCGCGCCTGGTTCCAGGTCTATGGCCCCAGGGTGACGCTGTGGGGCTGGCTGCGCCGGTTCTTCGGCGGCGAATGGAGCCGCGCGGTGCGCGCGATCTGGCCCGAACTGTCGGTGTCGCTGCTGCTGATGGTGGCGGGCGCCGTGGTCGGCTGGTTGCTGGTCGCCTCGGATCCGGACTGGTATTTCTCGCTGGTGCCGGGCGACTTCCTCGACGTGCGGGTGCCCGGTGCCAGCCGCGAAGTGCTGCGCGGCACGCTGTTCGACGGGGCCAAGCAGGACGGGCTGTCGATCTTCGCCACCTATCTGTTCAGCCACAACGCCGGGATCGCGATCCTGTGCTTCGCATTGGGCTTTGCGTTCGGGGTGCCGCCGCTGCTGATGCTGATCCAGAACACCGCCACGCTGGGGGCGATGCTGTGGCTGTTCCACAGCCAGGGGCTGACGGTGGAATTCGTCGGCTGGCTGTCGATCCACGGCACGACCGAGCTGCTGGCCATCCTGCTGGCGGGCGGGGCCGGGCTGCACGTCGGGCGCTCGATGGCCTTTCCCGGCAAGCGCTCGCTGCTCGAAGCCGCCGCCGAAGCGGGGCAGCGCGCCGCGGTGGTGATGGCCGGGGTGGTGCTGATGCTGGTCTGCGCCGGGCTGCTCGAAGGGCTGGGCCGTCAACTGATCGAGGTGACCGCCGCGCGCTATGCCATCGGTTATGGCATGCTGACCTTCTGGCTGCTCTATTTCTTCGCCTTCCGCCGCAACCCGCAGGGGAGCGAGGCGGCATGACTGCAATCGCCCAGCGCGCAGCACCGCCCAAGCGGAGCGACCGGCGGCGGATGCTGATCACGCCCGAGGGGATTGCCCTGCCGATTACGCTGGCCAGCCGCTCGACCCGGCTCGGCGCCCTGGTGCTCGATCTGGGCATCATGGTCGTCGCGCTGCTGCTCACCACCTTCATTCTGGGTTACGGCGCGGTGCGCTTTGCCGGGGATGCGCTGGGCGCCAAGGGCGGGATGAATGCCGATCAGAAGGGCGCAGTGCAGTTCCTGCTGATCGCCTGGCTGGTGCTGGTCTGGCTGACTCGCTACGCCTATTTCCTGCTGTTCGAGCTGGGCCCGCGCGGGGCCACGCCGGGCAAGCGGATTACCGGGATCCGGATCGCGGCGCGCAGCGGTGGGCGGCTGACCGCCGAAATGGTACTGGCCCGCAATCTGCTGCGCGATATCGAGCTGTTTCTGCCCCTGCAATTGCTGATCACGGCGCAAACCAGCGACGGGACCGACTATACCGGGCTGATGGCCGGGTTATGGTTCCTGCTGTTCGCGCTGTTCCCGTTCTTCAACCGCGACCGCTTGCGCGCGGGCGATCTGATCGCGGGGACCTGGGTGATCGAGGCACCAAAGCGCAAGCTGGAGGCGGTGCTGTCCACCGGCCAGACCGCCAGCCGCGGAACCAGTCAGACCACCGGGGTCAGCTACAAGTTCGCCGACGAGGAGCTGGCGGTCTACGGCGAATTCGAACTGCAGACGCTGGAACGCGTGCTCCGCGAAAACCGCCACGAGGGCCTGGTCGCCGTGCACGAGGCGATCTGCCTCAAGATCGGCTGGAGCCCCGGCGCGGGCGACGAACGCGCCTTCCTGGAGGCCTACTATACCCAGCTGCGCGCCCGGCTGGAAACCGGCATGCGGATGGGCAAGCGCAAGGCGGACAAATTTGGCTGATCGCCCGGCCTACCGCATTGTCGAGGACGATCTGTCCGGCGCGGAGATCGCAGCGTTGCTGCGGTTGCATCTGGACGAGATGCACGCCTGGTCGCCGCCCGAAAGCGTCCATGCGATGGATATCCAGCGGCTGCGGGCGGGCGACGTGACTTTCTATTCGGCGTGGGACGGGCCGGTGCTGGCGGCCTGCGGGGCGATCAAGCAGCTGGACCCCGGTCACGGCGAGCTCAAGTCGATGCGCGCCGATCCGGCCTATCGCGGGAAGGGAGCGGGGCGGGCGATCCTTGATCACCTGATCACCGTGGCGCGGACGCGCGGCTATGCCCGGCTCAGCTTGGAAACCGGCGCACCGGCCGAGTTCGCGCCCGCACATCGGCTCTATCTGACTAACGGATTCGTTGATTGCAGCCCCTTCGGCAGCTATCGGCCCGATCCGTTCAGCCGCTTCATGACGAGAGCCTTGTGACCAAGCCCGCATACCGCCCCGCGGGCCCGGCCGATGCGCCCGCGCTGTCGCGGCTGGCGACGGACAGCTTTGTTGCCAAGTTCGGCGAGCTCTACTCCGCAGCTGATCTGAAAGCGTTTCTGGACGAAAACCTGGCACCAGAACCAGTTGCCGCCGATCTGGCCAACCCGGAAATGGTTTACCGGGTGGTGGAAAGCGGCGGCAAATTGCTGGGCTATTGCAAGATGGGGCTCAAGTGCGGTTTTCCGGGCCATGCGCGGGGGCAGCGGGTGATGGAGCTCAAGTCGCTCTATACCGCGCCCGAGGCGACCGGGATGGGAATCGGCGGGGCGTTGATGGACTGGGCCATGGCCGAATTCGCGGCGCGCGGCGCGGACGAGGTGCAACTGTCGGTCTATGCGGAAAACTTTGGCGCGCACCGGTTTTACCACCGCTATGGCTTCGCCAAGGTGGCCGACATCACCTTCAAGGTCGGCGATCAGTACGACCCGGAGTTCCTGTTTGCGGTGATGCTGTAGAGATTGCTCCCACGAACGTGGAAGCAACACCGGGCCGGGGGACCGGGCCGGCATTGCAATCACTCAAATCAAACAGCGCCCTATTCGCCGCGCCGCAGCCGCCGGTGATAGGCCCAGCCAAGCACGGCCAGGCCCATTGCCATCAGCGACAGTTCGCCTGGTTCGGGCACCCGTACCGCGCTGGTCTGCGCAAGCGCGGCGGCGGGAACCAGAAACAGTCCGATCAGCAGCGCACCAATGCGTCTCATGAGCCTACCCCGCGATTCCAGACGGGGCCTGCCCGGCGCTGCCCCCCCGCGCAACCGCTATTCCCGGCCCGTCCCGTGATGGAACGCCGCAGATTGCATCCGCGCGCGATTGCTCCGGGTCCGGCCTCCGCCTATAGCCGGGCCCATGTCCTCTATCCGACCCTGGCGCGATATCGCGCGGCGCAGCTCACGGCAGATCATGGTGGGCAACGTGCCGGTGGGCGGCGATGCGCCGATCACGGTCCAGACCATGACCAACACGCTGACCAGCGATGCGGGGGCGACCATCACGCAGATCCGCCGCTGCGAAGAAGCCGGAGCCGACCTGATCCGGGTATCCTGCCCGGACGAGGCCAGCACCGCCGCGCTGAAGGCGATCGTCCGCGCGGCAGAGGTCCCGCTGATTGCCGATATCCATTTCCACTACAAACGCGCGCTGGAAGCCGCCGACGCGGGCGCCGCATGTCTGCGGATCAACCCCGGCAACATCGGCAGCAGCGAGCGGGTGGCCGAAGTGGTCCGCGCGGCCAAGGCCAACGGCTGTGCGATCCGGATCGGGGTCAACGCCGGCAGCCTGGAGAAGGACCTGCTCGAGAAGTACGGCGAACCGTGCCCCGAGGCCCTGGTCGAGAGCGCGCTCGATCACATCAAGCTGCTGCAGGATCACGATTTCCACGAATACAAGGTGGCGGTGAAGGCCAGCGACGTGTTCCTGGCCGTCGCCGCCTACATGGGTCTGGCCGAGGCGACCGACTGCCCCCTGCACCTGGGGATTACTGAGGCCGGTGGGTTGATCGGCGGCACGGTCAAATCGAGCATCGGGATCGGCAACCTGCTGTGGGCGGGAATCGGCGATACCATCCGCGTCTCGCTCTCGGCCGAACCCGAAGAGGAAGTGCGGGTCGGCTTCGAGATCCTCAAGAGCCTGGGCCTGCGCACCCGCGGGGTGCGGGTCGTCTCCTGCCCCAGCTGCGCGCGGCAGGGCTTCGACGTGATCCGCACCGTCGCTGCGCTGGAAGACCGGCTGAGCCACATCAAGACCCCGCTTTCGCTCTCGGTGCTGGGCTGCGTGGTCAACGGCCCCGGCGAGGCGCGCGAGACCGACATCGGCCTCACCGGCGGCGGCAACGGCAAGCACATGGTCTACCTCTCGGGCGTCACCGATCACACGATCGAAAGCGCCGAAATGCTCGACCACATCGTCGCGCTGGTGGAGAAGAAGGCGGCGGAGATCGAGGCGGCGGAAGCGCTCAGCGTCGGATGACCCTGGTGCGCCTCATCGCGCGCCGCGTCGTCGATACCTTTCGCGGCGGCCTGTGTTTGTGGCGCGTCGCCCCGACAATACCTTTGCTCGCTGCATTGCCAGAGCTGATCCAGCATGGGCTGGAATGGCGGCTGGGCATGTTTGCCAGCCGCGATGCCTTCCGGACCTTGGCCAATCACCCGCTGCGCTGGGACGTCGGCTATTTCAAGGTTGCGGCCTATTTTCTGGCGATCCTGCTTGCGGCCCGATTCTGGGGCCGCAAGGGCAAGGCCGTGCAAACGCAAGTGCTATGGCAGCGTCTGGGTCTGGCAACAGTGCTGATGGTCGGCAGCGCGCTGAGCGTCTGGCCGTTGCAAGGACACATTGCCGAGGCGGTCATCGAAGCAGTCGGACTGGTTTCGCTGGCGATTTGCCTGCCTCTGCTCTTGGTCGTCTGCGGATCGCTGTTCGGTGACACGGACATGACCTTCAAACGGGCATTCCTGTCTGGCTGGCGCAGAATCCCGCTGATGGTGGCGCTTACGGCATTGACCGTGATCGGCGGGCAGCGGATCCATCGTGTCGACCATCTGCTCGCCTTTGGTGCGCCGGACGGGGCAGTTGCGGCGCTGATGGTCTGGGACTCGTTCTGGGTCGGCTGCATGGCGTGCTGGATCGGCACTGCTCTTGCCAAGGGCTATGCCCCGTTGTTTCCAAAACGGTAACCCGCACCTGCTAGGGCGCTGGCATGGTTCGCCTGCTTGCCATCGCCCTTGGGGCTATCTTCATCATGAGCCTGGTGGCGACAGGCATTGCCCCCAAGGCACCGGGGAACAGCGTGGAGATGGTCGAATCGGGCACAGCGAGTGCTGAACGCTCTTCGCGCCGCCAGAGCGCGCGTTCCGGCGAAGCCGATGCGATGGTGCTGGAACGCGATATGTCCGGCCAGTTCCATCTGACCGCCGCGGTCAACGGCGATGACACCCGGTTTCTGGTCGATACCGGCGCCGACGTGGTCGCGCTGACCGAAAGCACGGCCGAGCGGCTGGGCCTGCTGCCCGACCGCAGCGAGTTCCAGCCGGTGATGCAGACCGCGTCGGGGGTGGGCTATGGCGCGCGGATTACCATCGATTCGATCGAGATCGGCGGCAGCGAGTTTCGCAATGTCGAGGCCGTCGTGGTCG
>JABFRE010000131.1 GCA_013141325.1 Novosphingobium sp. | reverse complement strand
TCTTCGGCGCGCACGATGCGCTGCTGAGCATTGCCAATTCGACTCATATCGACGCTGCCGAGCGTCCGCGTTCCAGCCCGCAGGCCTGGGTCAAGTCCGGCCCGATGATGGCCGAACTGTTCGCCGACTTGCCCGAGGCGCTGGCCAACACTCTGGTGGTCGCCCGGCGCTGCGCTTTTGCCCCGCCCAAGCGCAAGCCGCTGCTGCCCAGCCTGGCCGGCGATACCGAGGGCGAAGCGCAGATGCTGGTCACCGACGCCAAGGCTGGGCTGGAGGCGCGGCTGGCGCCGTATGGTGAGCTTTCCGCCGACGAACGGCAGGCCTATTTCGACCGGCTCGATTTCGAAACCGGCGTGATCAACACGATGGGCTTTGCCGGATATTTCCTGATCGTCGCGGACTTCATCAAGTGGGCCAAGGACAACGACATCCCCGTCGGACCCGGGCGTGGTTCGGGTGCGGGCAGCGTCGTTGCCTGGGCGCTGACCATCACCGATCTCGATCCGCTGCGGCTGGGGCTGCTGTTCGAGCGTTTCCTCAATCCCGAGCGCGTGTCGATGCCGGATTTCGACATCGACTTCTGCGAAACCCGGCGTGGCGAGGTTATCCGCTATGTTCAGCAGAAGTACGGCCATGATCACGTTGCCCAGATCATCACCTTCGGCAAGCTGAAGGCCCGCGCGGTGCTGCGCGATACCGGCCGGATCCTGCAGATGAGCTATGGCCAGGTTGACCGGCTGTGCAAGCTGATCCCCAACCACCCGACCGATCCGTGGACGCTGCCGCGCGCGCTTAACGGCGTGGCCGAGCTGAAGCGCGAGTACGACAGCGATGACGAGGTTCACCGCCTGATCGATCTGGCGGTGCAGCTGGAAGGCCTGCCGCGCAACTCCTCGACCCACGCCGCCGGAGTGGTGATCGGCGACCGCCCGCTGGCCGAGCTGGTGCCGCTGTACCGCGATCCGCGCTCCGACATGCCGGTGACCCAGTTCGACATGAAATATGTCGAGGATACCGGCCTGATCAAATTCGACTTCCTGGGCCTCAAGACCTTGTCGGTGCTGCGCAAGGCGGTGGATCTGATGAACCGGCGCGAGATCGAGATCGATCTCTCCGCGCTGCCGTGGGACGACGAGCAGGTCTACCGCCTGCTGCAATCGGGCGACACGGTGGGGGTGTTCCAGCTCGAATCCGAAGGGATGCGGCGGACCCTGGCGGCGGTGAAGCCGACCAGCTTCGGCGATATCATCGCGCTGGTTTCGCTCTACCGGCCTGGGCCGATGGACAATATCCCCTTGTTCGGGCGGCGTAAGAATGGTGCGGAACACATTGAATATCCGCATGAAAAGCTGGAAGGCATCCTGTCGGAAACCTACGGGGTCTTCGTCTATCAGGAACAGGTGATGCAGGCGGCGCAGATCCTGGCGGGCTATTCGCTGGGCGATGCCGATCTGCTGCGCCGGGCGATGGGCAAGAAGGACCAGAAGGAAATGGACCAGCAGCGCGCCCGGTTCATTTCGGGCTGCGCCGAGGTTTCGGGGATCGCGGCGGGCAAGGCGGGCGAACTGTTCGATTTGATCGACAAGTTCGCTGGCTACGGTTTCAACAAGAGCCACGCCGCTGCCTATGCCCTGCTGGCCTATCAGACCGCCTGGCTCAAGACGCATTACCCGCACGAGTTCTATGCCGCGTCGATGTGCTTCGACATGCACCAGTCGGAAAAGCTGGCGGTGTTCGTCGATGACATGCGCCGCGCCGGGATCGCGCTGGAGGGGCCCGACATCAACCGCAGCGAAGCAGAGTTTACCGTCGAGCGGACCGATGAAGGCTATGCTGTGCGCTATGCCCTGGCCGGGATCCGCAACGTCGGCGAAAAGGCGATGGACCAGCTGGTGGCCGAGCGCGAAGCCCACGGTTGGTTCGAAAGCCTGGACGACCTGTTCCGCCGTGCCCCTGCCGGATCGATGAACCGACGCCAGCTGGAAGCGCTGGCTGCGGCCGGCGCCTTCGACGTAATCGAGCCGAACCGGGCCCGGGTTATGGTCAATGCCGATATGCTGCTGGCCGTGGCCGATGAGGCCGAGCGCAGCCGCACCAGCGGTCAGCACGGGCTGTTCGGCGGTGAGGACCACGCCGCGCCGGCGCTGCGTCTCACCGAGGTTGAACCGTGGAGCCGGGCCGAGCAGATGGCCAAGGAGCGTGAGTTCTTTGGCTTCTATTTCGCGGCCCACCCGGTGGAGCAATGGCGCGCCGTGGCATCGGCCAACGGGGCGCGATCGTTTTCCAGCCTGATGGAGGCAGGCGCTCCGGCCGGCGGGCGAGCTCAGGCGGTGATGGCGGCGATGGTCGAAGGCGTGAACCGCGGCAAGACCCGGCGCGGCGGCGATTTTATCCGTGCCGATTTCTCCGACAGCTCCGGCCAGTTTTCTGCGGCGTGCTTTGAGGAATCTCTGGTCGAACCGATGCTTGGGTGGGCGAAGGACGGCACCTGCCTGCTGCTTCAGGTTGAGCTCGATTCGCCCAGCCCCGAAGAACCGCCCCGCGTTACCGTGCGCGGCGCCCGCCCGCTGGCGGAGGTCAAGAGCGCGGCGGCGATGGTGCTCAAGCTTGATGTGCTGCGCCCAGAAGCGTTGGAGGAACTGCGCCAACTTCTGGTCGGCGGCGCCGACGGGCGCGGCGAGGTGTTTGCCCGGCTGCGGACCGGCGGCGAAGTGGAGCCGGTGGTCCGGCTGGGCCGCGACTTCCAGCTCGACGGAATTCTCGCTGAGCGCTTGGCAAGTGTCGAAGGCCTTGCCAATGTAGCGCTGACAGCGCGGCGCGGGCAGGCAAACCTGAGGCTCGTCGCGTAACGACAGGGAATCAGGAGAGGACCGCCATGCTGGGCGCAATGCAAGACTTCGATCTGCGGGTCACCCATATCATCGACCACGCCGCGCGCGAGCACGGCGCTCGTGAGATCGTCACGCGCTGGGCGGATGGCAGCGAGACCCGCACCAATTGGGCCGAAGTGCGCCGCGATGCCCTGAAGATGACTCAGGCGCTGCGTCGGCTGGGGGTGGGCAAGGGCGACCGGATTGCCACGCTGGCGATGAACCATTCGCGCCATCTGGTCAGCTGGTACGGCGCGGTGGGCGTGGGCGGCGTGCTTCACACGGTCAACCCGCGGCTGTTCGAGGATCAGCTGGATTACATCGCCAACCACGCCGAGGATCAGGTGCTGCTCTACGATGCGGCGTTCAAGCCGCTGGTCGAGCGGATGAAACCACGCTGGAAGACGATCCGGCATTTTATCTGTTTTGACGACGGCGAGTTCGAAGCGTGGATCGGCGCCGAAGACGGGAACACCGATTGGGCGACCGGGGACGAGCGCGATCCCTGCATGCTGTGCTATACCAGCGGCACCACCGGCAATCCCAAGGGCGTGCTCTATCAGCACCGTTCGACCATGCTCCACGCGATCACCGGGCTGCAGCCGTCGATCTTCGATTTCGATGCCCGCGCGGTGATGCTGCCGGTGGTGCCGATGTTCCACGCCGCCAGCTGGGGCCTGCCCTGGTCTGGCGCGGCGGCAGGGATCAAGTTCGTCTTTTCGGCAGTCAACGATGCGGCGGTGCTGTGCGAGCTGATGAACCGTGAGAAAGTCACGCATTCGGCCGGCGTGCCCACAGTCTGGCTGGCGACCTTTCAGCACATGGACGCCACCGGAACCACGCTCCCCAACCTGCGCCACGCGATCATCGGCGGATCGGCTGCGCCGCGCTTCATGCTGGAACGGCTGATGAAGGCCGGGGTCAACGTCGCCCACGCCTGGGGGATGACCGAAACCAGCCCGATCGGCACCACCGGCGCCAAGAGCTGGGACTGGGACGACCTGCCGTTTGAGCGTCAGGTCGATATCAAGCAGATGCAGGGCCGCGTGCCGTTCGGGGTTGAGCTGCGCACGGTCGATCTGGGCGATCCGGAAACGGTGCTGGCGCGCGATGGCAAGACCTCGGGCGCGTTGCAGGTGCGTGGGCCGTGGGTGATCAAGCGCTATTTTCAGGCCGAAGCCGATTGCGTGAACGCGAATCAATGGTTCGACACGGGCGACGTCGGGATCATCCACCCCGATGGCACCCTCCAACTGACCGACCGGACCAAGGACGTGATCAAGTCGGGCGGTGAATGGATCAGCTCGGTCGAACTGGAAAATGCCGCAGTCGGCCACCCGGCCGTGGCCGAAGCCGCCGCGATAGGGATTTACCATCCCAAATGGGACGAGCGCCCGATCCTGGTGGTGGTCAAGAAAGCCGCGATGGAGATCAGCGCCGACGAGCTGAAGGCCCATCTGGCGCAAAGCGTCGCCAAGTGGTGGCTGCCCGATGCAATCGAATTCGTGACGGAAATCCCGCACGGCGCCACCGGCAAGATCAGCAAGAAGGACCTGCGCGACCAGTTCCGCGACTACAAACTGGCGGATGCCTGAGATGACCAACTACATCGACCCTTCCCGGGAAAACTGGCAGGCGTTCAAGGATCTGCCGCGCGAACGCCCGATCCACATGCTGAACCTGATCAAGTTCCGTGACCTGGCCGATTATCCCCCAGACCACCCGAACCACGGCAAGGGCCTGACCGGGCGCGAGGCTTATGCGATCTACGCCGAGGGGTTCCAGCGCGTGGTCGCAAACGACGGCGCGGCGATGGTCTGGAACGCGCCGATGGAGTGCGTCGTGACCGGCCCTGAAGGGGAATGGGACGAAGCCTTCGTCATGGGCTATCCCGATGCCGCCACCTTCATGGCGATGGTCAAGAACGAGGAATATGTCCGCGATGTCGTCCCGCACCGCACGGCGGCCGTGGCGGACAGCCGGTTGATCCGGTTTGCAGGCTAGAACAGTCGCATCTGGCCATCGGCGCTCGGCCGCACGAACTGTCCGCAATCCAGCACCGACTGCTCGCGGTTTAGACCCAGCCGTTTGCAGGCGAGGCGAAAGCGGGTGCGAAAGACGTCGGCCCACACCCCCTGCGGCTTCATCCGGGTGAAGAAGCCGGGATCGTTGTCGCGCCCTTCTCGCACCGATTGGACGATTGCCATCACTTTCCCCGCCCGGTCGGGGAAATGGACGCCCAGCCATTCGCGCACCAGCGGCGCCACTTCGTGAGGCAGGCGCAGCATGATCCAGCTGGCGGTCTGCACCCCGCGCTGGGCCGCCGCCTCCAGAATCGCTTCGATGAATTCGTCGGTGATAGCCGGGATTACCGGCGCTACCGAAACGTGGGTGGGAACGCCTGCGACGGCAAGCTTTCCCAGAGCATCCAGGCGCTTGACAGGTACACTTGCCCGCGGTTCGAGCAAACCGGACAGGCGCGGGTCCAGACTGGTGACCGAGAGTGCAACAGCCGTCAGGTTCAGCCGCGCCAGCTCGATCAGCAGATCCAGATCACGCAGCACCCGCGCGCTCTTGGTCGTGATCGTCACCGGGTGGCGCGCCTCAAGGCACACTTCGAGCACCTGCCGGGTGATCCGGTAGCGCCCCTCTATCGGCTGATACGGATCGGTGTTGGTGCCCATCGCGATCGGCGCCGGCTTGTAGCCGGGCTTGGCCAATGTTTCGCGCAGCAGCCGGGCGGCATCGGGCTTCGCGAACAGTCTGGTCTCGAAATCCAGCCCCGGCGACAGGTCGTGCCAGGCGTGGCTCGGCCGGGCATAGCAATAAACGCAGCCATGCTCGCAGCCGCGATAGGCATTGATCGAACGGTCGAACGGGATGTCGGGCGACTGGTTGAAGCTGATGATCGTGCGGGCACGCTCTTCGATCACCTGGGTGCGAAGCCTGGGCTCCGGCCCGTCGATCCCTTCACGCGCATCCAGCCAATCGTCGTCCGCTTCGCGCGCGGCTAGCCCAAAGCGCTGCGGTACTGCGCCTGATTGGGCACCGCGGCCGCTGATCTTGACAGAGGGCTTCACCATCCCCCACCAATAGAACAAAGAAAGAACAAATGAAAGACTCAACGCGGCCGAAGGATCACTCCGTTGGCGTTCATCCGCACCGCCTGCGAACCACCCAGACCCGGGAAAGTCGGCCACAGGCCCTGAGCCAGCGCCATCCGGCTTTCCGAAGGGCCGCCGGCCTGACGCTCATACATCCAGTAATTGCGCATCACGATGTTCACATAACCGCGCGTCTCCCAATAGGGGACGCTTTCGATCCATAGCAGCGGGTCGCCCTTGTCCTTGATCTCGTACTGCCAGCGCCCGATCGGGGTCAGCCCGGCGTTGTAGGCGGCCATTACCTTGGGCAGCAGGCCCTGCGTACCCGGCGCATCGCGCAGCATCTGCAGGTGCTGCTGCCCGAAGGCGAGGTTGATCTCCGGCTTGCCGAGGTCGGACGAGGTTCCCGCCACGCCCAGCGCCGCAGCGTGATCGCGCGCGGCGGCGGGCATGATCTGCATCAGGCCCTTGGCGCCGGCCGGACTGACCACCCCGGCGCGGAACACCGATTCCTGCAAGGCGTGGGCATAGACCAGCGCCGGATCGACCTTCCACCCGCCCACCGGGGTCCATTTGGGCGTGGGGAAACGGGCGGCAGGCTCAGGCTTGCCGCCATAGGGCGCATTGTAGGCCATCCAAAGCTGGGTGGCCGGCAGGCCGAGATCGCGAGCCAGGCGCGAGAGCGGCTGGTACTGGCCTGCCGCACCAATCCGCGCCTGGTGGCGAAGCACTTCATCGGCCAGCCCGTCCTTGCCGACTTCGGCCAGGGCGGCGACAACCCGGATGTTAGGAATGTCGCGCATCGCCTGCCAGTCGGTCTGGCTGAAATCGGGGGCCTCGTGGGTCTTGGGCAGGGTCAGCCCGAGCTGCTCGGCGGCCAGCATGCCATAGAGCGTTTCGTCCATCCGCGCCGCTTGTCTAAGCGGGGCAGTCGCCAGTTCAGGCTTGCGGCAGCGCACCAGAGACCGGCTCTGCCAATAATGGGCCGCTGCCGTCAGTTCGGCGTTTTCGGACGCGGCGGCAGTGCGGGCAAAGGCATCGACCGCACCCTGACAATCGTTCAGCCGCCAGGCGGCTAGTGCCGCGGTCCACCATCCTTCGGCAACCCACGGCCCCGCGCCTTCGCCGGCGGTCTGGGCCAGGGTATAGGCGCTGGCATCGTCGTTTTCGATGTAGAAACTCCACGCCACCTTGGCGCGCCATTCGGCCCGGGCTGCGGCTGAAAGCTGGGTGTCGATCCCGTCGAGCAGCGCCTTGGCCGAGGCCGGATCGTCGGCTTTGATCTTCGCCACGATTCCCGCCGAAACGCTGCCCGGCATGGTTCCGTCATTGGTCTCGCGCGGGCGGATCCGCTTGGCCCGGCCCGGCTGGCTGACCAGCGAATTGGTCGAGGGCAAGGCGGGCACCGAATCCGCCCCGCGCTTTACCGCCAGGTTGGCGATCTGTTCGGCCTGGGGCAGTTGCACTCCCTTGCCCAGCCACGTTGTCAGCGCATCGAGCTCGATCTTTGGGGAATTGGCCGCCAGATAGTATTCGGCGCGTGCCACCTGATGCAGCGGCCCGTCCGGTTTCTGCGCGAACAGCTCCTGAACCCGCGTCCACTGACCGCGGTCGATCGCAGCGAACAGCTCGCGGTAAAAGGACCGTTCGTCCTGAGTCAGCAGCGTAGGCACGGCAGTGCGGCTGGCGCGGCTGCGGAAATAGTCCACGGCGGCGCTGTTGGCCTGGGCAGCTGCGGGCAGGACCGCCACGGCGGCGGTCAGGCTGGCAGCAATCAGGCGTGCTTTCGCACCGGATTTCACGTCAGATCGGTCCCCATCCAGTCCAGCAGGGCGTGCCACAGACGCGCCTTGCCGCGCGGTCGCTGCTCCAGGGCGGACAGCCCGGGAGCAACAAGCGCCGGAATGCTGGGGCCTCCTTGGTCAATCGCGTGCAAAAATCCGGTGCTTTTCGCCGGATCGTGGCCAAGAAGCGATGAGACGTTGTTACCGAACACCAGCAGCCGCCGGGGACGGACCAGCGCGACGTGGTGGGCGGTCACCGCGCCAAGGCCATCCTCGGCCAAGGCCGCCCAATCGGGCAGCGGCATGTGGCGGGGCAGGGCGCTGGCCAGATAGGTCTCCGCTTCGGGAAAACCCATCGCGCGGCACAGCGCGCCCAGCATCCGGCCTTGCGGCCCCGACAGCAGACGGTCGCTGTCATCCGCTTCGGGATGGTCGATCAGCACCATCAATCCGGCCCCGGCGCTGCCGCGCGGGGCAAGGCGGCCCTGGGTCATCCCGCCATCGAGCGAGGGTTCGCTTAGCCACCACGCAGCAAAATCCTCCAACTGCTTGGGCCAGTCCTGCGGATCGCCGCCCAGCCGCATCCGCGGCGGCGCTGCCGGGGCCACGGGACGCGGCGG
>JABFRE010000246.1 GCA_013141325.1 Novosphingobium sp. | reverse complement strand
GCGGTCGGCAGGGCGAAGGCGGAAACGGCCAGGGCCAGGGCGGATACGCCAAGGCTGCCGTGAATACGGGTGCGAAGTGCCACTTTGAACTCTCCCAAAACCTCGCCGGATACGCGTGGGCCCCGGCTGACCGGCCCAAGTCAGGCAGACGTGCGCAATCCACTGCACCCCTGTTGATGTGCGGCCTTACGGCTGCGGGCGGGGCAACAGGAAGAAGGCATACGTATACGCATACTATGCGAAGGACCTTGCTGTGGCCGCAATGCAACGCCGGTATGACAGGGGGCAGGCAGGCGTTGCAGCCGGGCGACCGCGCGCCTAGGGTACGCCTGTCTGGCGCGGGGATCAGGCCGGCGGGTGGAGGACCCATGGGGCGCAAACGCTCAAGCAAGCCGACCAGCTTCGATATCGCCTATCTCGCTGGCGTGTCGCAGCCGACGGTAAGCCGGGCGCTGCGCGGATCGCGGTCGGTCAGCCTGGCCACCCGCCAGCGGATCGAGGCGATCGCGCGCGAACTCAATTATTCGGTCGACAAGAACGCCTCGTCGCTGCGCTCGCAGCGCTCGAATACCATCGCGCTGCTGTTCTTCGAGGATCCGACCCCCGACGGCGCCAACATCAATCCCTTCTTCCTGGCCATGCTGGGGTCAATCACCCGCGCCACCGCCAACCACGGGCTGGATCTGCTGATTTCGTTCCAGAAGCTGGAGGACGATTGGCACGCCCGCTATCAGGACAGCCACCGCGCCGACGGGCTGATCCTGCTCGGCTACGGCGACTACACGCTCTACGAAGCCCGGCTCAACCAGCTGGTCGCCAGCGAAACCCATTTTGTCCGCTGGGGTTCGGTACGCGATGACAATATCGGCACCACCGTGGGCTCAGACAATGCCGCCGCGGGGCGGCTGGCGGGGGAGCATCTGCTGGCGCAGGGCCGCCACCGGATCGCCTTCCTGGGCCAGCCTGACGAGCACTGCCCCGAGTTTGCCGACCGCTATCGCGGGCTGTGCGCGGCGCTGGCCAGTGCCGGGCTCGCCGCCGATCCAGCGCTGCAGCGCGATGCCCTGTCGAGCGAGGGCGATGGCCGCGCGGCGGTCCAGTCGTTGGTCGCGGCCGGGGCGGATTTCGACGCGATCTTCGCTGCCAGCGATCTGATCGCGATCGGCGCGATGCGCGCGCTGGCAGAGGTCGGCAAGAGCGTGCCGCAGGACGTCGCGGTGATCGGCTTTGACGATATCCCCGCCGCCAGCCTGACCAGCCCGCCGCTGACCACGGTGTCGCAGGACATGAAGGTCGCAGGCGAAGTGCTGATCGAAAGCCTGCTGGCCGGGATTGAAGACCGCCCGATGCCAAGCCGGGTGATCCCGGCGCGCCTGGTGGTGCGCGGCAGCACGGGTGGGTGACGTAGAATACCCCTCCCCACCGGGGAAGGGCTGTCATGTATTCGTATGCCACTTGTCCGCGCAGGCCCGGCGTGCCAGCCCTGTAGCCGCAAAGGGAGAGGGACGCATCCAATGGAAAAACCGCGGCAGAACTGGGCCGGGCTGGCCAATATCAGCTTCGGCTTTTTCGGGATCCAGATCGGTTTTGCGCTGCAGAACGCCAATATGAGCCGCATATTCCAGACCCTGGGTGCGTCTATGGACGATCTGCCCTGGCTGTGGGCGGCGGCTCCGCTGACCGGGCTGCTGATCCAGCCCATCATCGGCCACATGAGCGACCGGACCTGGCTTGGCAAATTGGGGCGGCGCAGGCCCTATTTTCTGGCAGGGGCGGTGCTGGCGGCGTTGTCGCTGCTGCTGATGCCGCTCAGCGGCGCGCTGCTGATGGCGGCAATGCTGCTGTGGATGCTCGATGCCAGCCTCAACATCTCGATGGAACCGTTTCGTGCTTTCGTTGGCGACATGTTGCGCAAGGATCAACACACCGCGGGCTATGCGGTGCAAACCGCGTTCATCGGCGCGGGGGCGGTGGCGGGGTCGCTATTTCCCTGGCTGCTCGACCACTGGGGCGTTTCCAACGAAGCCGTCGGCGGAGGTATTCCCGATACCGTCCGGTATGCCTTCTGGGTCGGCGGGGCGGCGCTGTTCGCAGCGGTGCTGTGGACCGTGCTAACCACTCAGGAATATTCGCCCGAACAGCAGCGCGCCTTTGACGATGCCGCAGAGCACGACACTGCCGACAGCACCGCCGCGCTGGCGCAGCGCGGCAGCGGCGCGGCGTTCTGGTGGATCGGCTCGGGCGCGGCGCTCGCCTTCCTGACCCAGCGGGCCGGGCTCGAAAAAGAGGTCTATCTGCTCGCTGCCCTGCTGATCGGTTATGGCCTGATCAGCCATGTCGCCATCCGTCTGGCGCGCGCCGGGCGGCCGGCCTCAATGCTGACCAGTATCGTCGGCGACTTTTCCGGAATGCCGCCGATCATGAAGCGCCTGGCGCTGGTTCAGTTTTTCAGTTGGTCGGCGTTGTTCATCATGTGGTTCAACACCACCCCGATCGTTGCCAAGCACTTCTTCGGCGCGACCGACACCACCAGCGCTGCCTATCAGGACGGCGGCAACTGGGTCGGGGTGCTGTTCGCCACCTACAACGGTGTCGCCGCGCTCGCCGCGCTGTTCGTGCTGCCCGTCCTGTCGGCGCAGCTTGGAAAGGCGCGGACCCATATGGTCGGACTTCTGGCAGGAGCGGCGGGCTATGCCAGCTTCTTCGTGATCAAGGACCCGCAGTGGCTGATCCTGAGCGAGGTCGGCGTCGGGATCGCCTGGGCCAGCATTCTTGCCATGCCCTACGCCATCCTCGCCTCCAGCCTGCCGCAGGCCAAGCTGGGGATCTACATGGGGCTGTTCAACGTCTTCGTGGTGGTCCCGCAGCTGCTGGTGGCAACCGTGATGGGATCGATCATGAAGCTGTTCTTCCCGGGCGAACCGATCTGGACCATGGCCTTCGCGGCGGGCACCCTGGTGCTGGCGGCGCTCGCGATGACGCGGGTGTCTGTTCCCGGAGAGACCTAAGAGTCGCCGCGCTCCGCCGGGTCCTCGTGCAGCCACGCGGCATGGCGCGGGGCCCGCTTCGTCACGGCCCATTCGTTGAGCATCACCGGGGCCAGCGCGCGCAGTTCGGCGTACTGGTCCGGCGTGCCGATGTTGCAGGCCAGTTCCAGCCGGTGGCCATTGGGATCGAAGAAATAGATCGAGCGGAAGATGCCGTGGTAGGTCGGCCCCAGCACCTCGATCCCCTGAGCCTCGACATGGGCCTTGGCCGCGAGCAGCGCAACCTCATCCTCAACTTCAAAGGCGAGGTGCTGAACCCAGGCGGGGGTCTTTTCGTCGCGGCCCATTTCGGGCTGCTGCGGCAGCTCGAAGAAAGCCAGAACATTGCCGCCCCCGCAGTCAAGGAAGATGTGCATGTAGGGATCGTCTTCGCCGGTCGAGGGCACCTTGTCCTCGGCAAAGGCGGTGGTGTATTCCATGCCAAGCACGCGGCCGTACCACTCGACCGTCTCCTTCGCGTCCTTGCAGCGATAGGCGACGTGGTGGATCCGTTTGAGGCTGGGAGCCGTGGTCGTCATTCCGCCGCTCCTTCCACCTGTAGCGCGCCGCGGCGCAACTGGTCACGCTCCATGCTCTCGAACAGGGCGGTGAAGTTACCCTCGCCGAACCCTTCGTCCTTCTTGCGCTGGATGAATTCGAAGAACACCGGGCCGACCATCGTTTCGGAAAAGATCTGGAGCAGAAGCCGCGGATCGCCTTTTTCGGTCGATCCGTCCAGCAGGATGCCCCGCTTTTGCAACTCCTCAACCGGCTCGCCGTGGCCGGGCAGACGTTCGGCCAGCATCTCGTAGTAGGTGGCAGGCGGCGCGGTCATGAACGGAGTGCCAATGGCCTTCAGCGTGTCCCATCCGCCCAGCAGATCGTCGCAGGAAAAGGCGATGTGCTGGATCCCCTCGCCGTTGTACTGGCGCAAAAATTCCTCGATTTGGCCGCCGCCGGCCTTGCCTTCCTCGTTCAGCGGAATGCGGATCTTGCCGTCGGGCGCGGTCATCGCCCGGCTGGTGAGTCCGGTATATTCGCCCTTGATGTCGAAATAGCGGATTTCGCGGAACCCGAAGACCCGCTCGTAGAACGCGCCCCAGTGGGCCATGCGCCCGCCATAGACGTTGTGGGTCAGGTGATCGATGGTGTGGAACCCTGCCCCTGCCGGATGCCGGTCCACGCCCGGCAGATAGACGAAATCGATGTCGTATATCGACAGGTCGCTACCGCCGGGATGGCCTTCATAGCGGTCAGTCAGATAGATGATCGAGCCGCCGATCCCGCGGATCGCGGGCAGGCGCAGCTCCATCACCCCGGTGCGGCTTTCGACCGGTTCGGCCCCGCGTTCCAGCGCAAGGGCATAGGCCCTGGCAGCGTCCTTCACCCGCCAGCCCATGCCGCAGGCCGAGGCACCGTGCTCGGCCGCGAAATAGGCGGCCGGGCTGCGCGGTTCATAATTGGCGATCAGGTTGATCCCGCCCTGACGCCACAGCTGGACATCCTTCGAACGGTGCTGTGCGATCAGCGTGAAACCCATCGCCGCAAAGACCGGTTCGAGCAGGCCTTTTTCCGGCGCGCTGAACTCGACAAACTCGAAGCCGTCGAGGCCCAGCGGGTTGTCGAACAGGTCGGCCATGGATTTCGTCCTTTGCGCACTATTGGTTGCATATGTAACTAAATTGATGGAGCGAACGAGTCAAGGCCGCGCCCCGAGAATCGGGCGGTGTGTGCCGATCAGGCCAGCGCGTGGCGGTGCGTGGCGATTCCCGCGTAATCAGCAAACAGCCCGGCAAAATGGTCGCGCATCGTCCGGCTGGCCGGAACCGAGCCGAGCGGCAGCGGTGGCCCGTCGATGAAGCGGATAATCGCCTCCGCAGCAGCCTCTGCGCTGCCAGCTGCGTAGGCAATCCCGGCTCCATCGGCAGCATGGTCCGCCGCGCCGCCACGGTCGGGAACGATGACCGGAATTCCGCTGGCCCGCGCTTCGGCGGCGGCGAGACAGAAGGTTTCGGCTTCACAGCCGTGGATCAGCGCATCGGCACTGGCCAGGATGGTTGCGAAGCGAATCCGGTCACGCTCAGGTTCGAGCATGCGGATGTGGGGATTGCCGAAGATGCCGCGCACGATCCGGCTGCGCTTGTTGCCGTCGCCCAGGATGACCAGACCGATCGGATGGCCATGGCTGGCCGCAGTGACGGCATCGACCACTAGCGGCCAGCGCTTTTCAGCCGAAAGCCGACCGACTCCGATCAGCAGATGTGCAGTTTCTGGGAGGTCGCACAGCTCGAGCAGGCGGCGGCGCACGTCGGGATCGCGGCGCGCAGACGAAAACAGGCCTTCCTCCACTCCCAGGGGATGCAGCGCCGTGTTGGCCACGCCGCCCTCGATCAACCGGTCGCGCAGTTCGCCACTGGGGCAGACCACCCGGTCATAGCTTTCGCCCAACTCGCGCAGATGATCCCAGAACTGTTCGAACCGCTTGTCGATCGTCTCGCGGCGGAACAGCGGTTCAAACCAGCGATAGGCATAGGCCGACAGCGGATCGGCGTGCACGAACAGCGCGCGCGGCACCTGGCCCGGCCAGCGCGCCACCATTGCCGGACTGCGCCACGGCGACGAGGCTTCAACGAAATCAGGCTGCAAGGCGTCCAGCGCAGCGTGGAGTGCGTCTTCGTCGGCGAAGTACCAGTATTTTCGGTCGAGCGGAAAGCGCGGGCTGGGGATGGTGACGATCCGGGCCTGCGGTCCGTATTCGATCACCTCGTGGCGATCTCCGGGGGCCAGGATCACGATCTCGTGCCCCAGCTCGGGGCCCAGCTTCAGCTTCTGTTCGACATAGGTCTTCACACCCCCGCCCTGGGGTGAGTAGAACGCGCATACATCGACAATCCGCACGCCGCCCCCTGGTCTGGGCTACTGCTTGATCGGCCTGAACGCCAATCCGCTCTTGTAGTTCATCACCACCGTTATCTGTGAGACCCCGGCGCCGTTGACCACGACCCGCGCATGGGCGGACTTGGGCCTGCCCCAGCCCAGCCGCGGGTTGCCGGCAAAGCCGATCCCGTCGACCGTCAGGCCGAATTTGCGGTTCGAATCGCGATCATGCATCACGATCAGACTGTAGGTTCCCGGCCCCGGAATGCGGGTGCAGAGCTGGGCATTGCCGCTGGCCGGCACGCCCTGCTCGACCCGGCGAAAGGTCTTGCCGGCCATGATCAGCACGTTGTCATCCGCCAGGAAATCGGTGTCGTTGGACGGATAGAGCTCCATCTTGAGATTACCCGAACGGTCTTTGAGGCCGGTCACGTTGACCAGCAGCGCAGGCCCGCTTTCGCCCGGGCGGCACCGGGCTTCCGCCTTGCCCAGATCCGGGGTCGAACGCAGCGCGGGACCGGCTGCGACAATCAGGGGAAGGGCCAGAAGAACAACAGCTCGCTTCACTTCGCACTCCTTGAATCCAACAGCCCGACTGCCCCGAAAATTGCCCCGACGCAGAGATGGGCCACCAACAGCATGACTGCCATCAAGGTCATCAGTCCGGCAACCTGCACTTCGTGCCCCATGAGGAACACCGCAAGTCCGGCGAAGACGACATCCTTGTTGGGGAGCAGCGGCAGGCGAGAAAGCAGCATGCGAAGCGTCGCAAGGACGATCCACAGTGTCACCGAAACATCGGGCAACACCAGATGCCACATCATCGCCGAACACGCGAGCACCGCAAGGATACGCAGCACATGTACCAGCGAAATAAACCACAACTCACGTTTCGGCAGCGTGAACAGCTTCTGCCGGAACAGCAGGATCGCGAACGAGGTGACCAGAACCACGCCCAGCGACAGGAACGTGCTCTTCATCTCCATCCCGATCTGGCCCGATGAAACCAGCGGCCAGGCGAAGATCAGCATCAGCAGTGTCATGATGTTGCCGGTCAATGCCGACAGGATCGTCACATCCTTGATTGCGCCAAAGGGGGTTGCCTCCAGCTTCAGGTGGCTGCGGACCCAGCCATAGAACTGCGCCTCGCCCAGATAGCCCAGCAACAGTTCGTTGCTGACCAGCTTGCGAAGCAGCGCCGCCATCCCCAAAACGAAGGGGATCGGCCACATCCGCCGGTAGATCAGCCATTCGCTGATCGGCAGCGCCATGTAATAGGCCGCGAAGAACACCCAGAAGCCGGCATGGCTGGGCAGCAGTTCCAGCACCTGGCCGAACTCCAGCTTGCGCAGCTCGATCACCACGGCCACCAGCATAGCCAGCGAAACCAGCGCACTGAACCACCCGGCCAGGCGGGTACGGCTGCCCTCGTCCGCGGGCGTCAACGGCAGGTGCGGCGTTTCCGGGGCACCATCCGGCGTGATGGTGGATTCAGGCATCAAGCAAGGCCCCCTGGCTGGCAAACGGAGAGTTCCGGCGCGGGCCGGTGCGTCACATGGTGCCTGGCGCGGCGTGCCGCAAGCCTGATTTTGCCGTGGGCCACTGCGTTGCTCTGTTCAGCCGGCCTCCGCCTTGGCAGATTCGACCAACGATTGGAAGAGCGCGCGGTAGCGCGGTGCGGCGCGGCTGACCCGGAACGCTCCGGCAAATTCGCGGGCGGCGGCGGGATCGAACGCCATGCCCAGAACCTGCGCCATCGCCCTGCCCAATGCCGCGGCATCGCCCACCGGAACCAGCTGACCGAACCGCCCCTCGCCCAGCAATCCGGCCATCGACACACTGCAATCGGTGGACGCCACGGACAATCCGGCTGCCAAGGCTTCGAGGATGACGGCGGGTACGCCTTCGTAGTCGGAGGCCATGACCAGCGCATCGGCATCGCGCAGCCACGGCAGAGTGTCGGCGCAGTGTCCCGGCATCGCCAGCCGCTCGGCGATTCCCAGCTTTGCCGCCAGCCGTTCCAGCCGGGCGCGCTCAGGCCCTTCGCCCAGGATCGTCAGCCGCGCGCCCGGCACCGGACACTGCGCGAAGGCTTCAAGCAGAAGCGGGAAGTTCTTTTGTCCGGCCAACCGTCCGATCGCAAGGAAATGGGGCTCGGTCGGCTTGCGCCTGCCGCGCGCGATCGCGCTGAGCGCGGCGAACTGCTCCTCACCTAGAGAGGGGTCTTCGATGATCGTGATGCGCGCATCGGCAACCCCGACCGCATGCGCGATCTCGGCGCGCATCGGCCCGGCCATGCCGACGAAATGGTCGAGCAGCCGCCCCTGGATCCGCAACCAGCGGTGATAGGCCCAGCGCGCCGGGGCAGGCAGATCGCGCCGGGCCAGATCGTTGCTGATCTTGATCGCCACCGGCGGGCAGCGCCGCCCCAGCAGCAGCTTCATCACCACCAGCACCACCGAATAGGTGTTGCCCGAACAGAACACCACATCGGCCGG
>JABFRE010000201.1 GCA_013141325.1 Novosphingobium sp. | reverse complement strand
GCCGTCGCCCCGGCCTCGTGCATGTGATAGCCCGAGATCGAGATCGAGTTGAACTTGGGCATATGCGCCGAGGTATAGGCGATGATGTCCGAGACGATCCGCATGCTCGGCTCGGGCGGGTAGATGTAGGTGTTGCGGACCATGAACTCCTTGAGGATGTCGTTCTGGATCGTCCCGTCGAGCTGGGCCTGATCGACCCCCTGCTCTTCCCCCGCGACGATGAAGAACGCCAGGATCGGGATCACCGCACCGTTCATGGTCATGCTGACGCTCATCTGGTCGAGCGGGATTCCGTCGAACAGGATCTTCATATCCTCGACACTGTCGATTGCCACCCCGGCCTTGCCGACATCGCCGACCACGCGCGGGTGATCGCTGTCATAGCCGCGGTGCGTGGCGAGATCGAACGCGACCGACAGCCCCTTCTGCCCGGCGGCAAGGTTGCGGCGGTAGAAGGCATTGCTCTCCTCGGCGGTGGAAAAGCCCGCATACTGGCGGATCGTCCACGGGCGGCCCGCGTACATACTGGCGCGCACGCCGCGGGTGAACGGGGCAAAGCCCGGCAGGCCGGGATCGCCGGCATCGTCCGCGGTGTAGAGCGGCTTGATCGGGAACCCCTCGGGCGTGTGCCAGGTCAGGTCCCTAAAACGCTCTGGGCCCTTGACCTCTTTCGCCGCTGCGGCCTGCCAGTCTTCGTAATTAGCCATCTTGCACTCTCACTCATTCGTCACCCTGAACTCGTTTCAGGGTCCATTTCTCCCCACGTACCGCCGCGCCTTTAGGCACGATGGACCCTGAAACAGGTTCAGGGTGACGGAGCGTGTGGAAACGGGGCGCCTAGTTGCCCTTGAACTCGGCCTTGCGCTTTTGCAGGAAGGCCATGCCGCCCTCCATTGCGTCCGCGCTGGCCCCCGCCACACGCTGGCCCTCGGCCTCGGCCAGCAGCACCTGGCTCAGCGTGCCATCAAGCGCGGTCTGGATGTTGGCCTTCATCGTCGAATAGGACACCGTCGGCCCTTCGGACAGGCGCGTGGCCAGCGCCATCGCCTCGTCCATCAGTGCGGCATCGTCGACCGCCTTGTAGATCAGGCCCCAGTCCTCGGCTTGGCTTGCGCCGATCTTTTCGCCCAGCATCATCATCCGCGTGGCGCGGGCCCGGCCGATCGCGCGGGCGAGCAACCAGGTGGAACCGCCGTCGGGCACCAGACCGATATTGACGAACGCCTGGAGGAAATAGGCGCTCTTCGCCGCCAGCACGAAGTCCCCCGCCAGCGCGATCGAGCAGCCGACCCCGGCGGCCGCGCCGTTGACCGCAGTTACCACCGGCACCGGACAGCGCAGGATTTGCGTGACCAGCGGGTTGTAGAAGTTCTGCAGCGCGCGGTGGCTGCCGCCCTTCTGCTCCAGCGGGCTACGATCGCCCCGCGCGGCAAGGTCCGCGCCCGAGCAGAATCCCTTCCCCGCCCCGGTGATCAGCACCGCGCGCGCATCGCCCAGGTCATAGAACGCTGCGCCCAGTTCCTCGGCCAGCTGGATCGAGGCAGCGTTGAGCCGCTCGGGCCGGTTGAGCGTCAGCTTCAACACATTGCCGACGCGTTCGGCCAGGATGGTTTCGTAAGCAGACATTTCTTCTCCCTTTCCCTCTCCCCGGGTCGGGGAGAGGATAGCGCAGCTTGCTCCGCATGGAGCTAGCGAAGCTTGGAGAGGGGTCCCGCCGCCCGAGAGCACAGGCCCCCTCTCCAACTGCGGCTAGGCGCTTGCAGCACCAAGCCTTCGTATCCTCTCCCCGACCCGGGTAGAGGGTCTTGAATTCAATTCGACCAGTGCTCGCCCGCCTTCGGTGTTTCCATAAATTCGGTCAGCACGCCCTGCATGTCCCTGGGGTGCACAAAGAAGATCAGCGTCCCATGCGCACCGATCCGCGGTTCGCCCAGCACGCGCTTGCCCATCGCCTCAAACTCGGCCTTGGCGGCGTGGATATCGGGCACTTCGTAGCACATGTGGTGCTGCCCCCCGGCCGGGTTCTTCTCCAGAAAGCCGGCGATCGAGGTGTTGCCGGGCAGCGGCTCGATCAGCTCGATCTGGGTGCCATTCAGCGCACCGTCCACCCCCGGGGTATCGACGAAGCAGACCTTCACGCCCTGCGATTCCAGATCGAACGGCGCATGAATCTTCGTCGCGCCCATGATGTCGCGGTAGAAGACGATGGCGTCCGCGATGGAGGGAGTGGCGATGCCGATGTGGTTGAGGCGGCCTAGTTTCATGTCAGTACTTCCCTTGATCCAAACATGAGCTGCATCAGCGCCTCTTTGCTCACCCGCTCGCGCCGACTTCCAACATCCGACCTCATCGCTGCAAGCGCGTTGGCCATGGCTTCCTGCGCGGCATCGGAATGTAGGTTTGGGAAGCGAAAGACGTTCCCGACTGCTTCGATGACTTCCGCTGAGCCAACCACTCCTATCCGTCCCCGAAGTTGAGCCATAAGTGACAGAGCATTGTGATGCCGCTCCGATTTCGGGTCAGAAAAACTCAGTTCGCCAAGCGTAAGAAAATACTTGGAATAGAGGTCCCATTTGCTTTCTCGTTCAAATCGGCGAGCCTCGAAGCCACGTGCCGCCGCTGCTTGAATGAGCCCTCCTACTAGGGCTCCAATCAAGCCAACGACGGCCACAATGATTGTAGTGTCAAACATTGTCACAGCGGAATATTGTCATGCTTCTTCCACGGATTCTCGAGGCTCTTGGTCCTCAGTTTCCGCAGCCCCAGCGCGATCCGCCGCCGCGTCGAATGCGGGTGGATTACCTCGTCGATGAAGCCCTTGCTCGCCGCCACGAAGGGGTTGGCGAAGGCGTCTTCGTATTCCTTGGTGCGTTCGGCGATCTTGTCGGGATCGCCGATGTCCTGGCGGAAGATGATCTCGACCGCGCCCTTGGCGCCCATCACGGCGATTTCGGCGGTCGGCCAGGCGTAGTTGACGTCGCCGCGCAGGTGCTTTGAGGCCATCACGTCATAGGCCCCGCCATAGGCCTTGCGGGTGATCACGGTGATCTTGGGCACGGTGCATTCGGCATAGGCGAACAGCAGTTTGGCGCCGTGCTTGATGATCCCGCCCATTTCCTGCGCCGTGCCGGGCAGGAAGCCGGGGACGTCGACAAAGGTCAGGATCGGCACGTTGAAGGCATCGCAGAACCGCACGAACCGCGCGGCCTTCTTGCTGGCGTTGATGTCGAGGCAGCCGGCCAGCACGGTCGGCTGGTTGGCGACGACGCCCACGGTCCGGCCTTCCACCCGCCCGAACCCGCACAGGATGTTGCCGGCATGACCGGGCTGGATCTCGAAGAAGTCGCCCTCGTCGAGCACCTTCTTCACCACTTCGTGCATGTCGTAGGGCTGGTTGGCATTGGCCGGGATCAGCGTATCCAGACTGTGCTCGATCCGGTCCCACGGGTCGCTGGTCGGGCGCTCTGGCACGTCCTCGCGGTTGTTGAGGGGGAGGAAATCGAAGAAGTCGCGCGCCACCAGCAGCGCCTCGATATCGTTTTCCAGAGCCAGGTCGGCGACGCTGGTCTTGGTGCTGTGGGTGATCGCCCCGCCCAGTTCCTCCTGGGTCACCACCTCGTTGGTCACGGTCTTGACCACGTCGGGGCCGGTGACGAACATATAGCTGCTGTCCTTCACCATGAAGATGAAGTCGGTCATCGCCGGGCTGTAGACCGCTCCGCCCGCGCAGGGTCCCATGATCAGACTGAGCTGCGGCACCACCCCGCTGGCCAGCACGTTGCGCTGGAAAATCTCGGCATAGCCGCCAAGGCTGGCGACCCCTTCCTGGATCCGGGCGCCGCCGCTGTCGTTGATGCCGATCACCGGCGCGCCCAGCTTCATCGCGGTGTCCATCACCTTGCAGATCTTCTGCGCGTGGCGTTCGGACACCGCGCCGCCAAACACAGTGAAATCCTGGCTGAAGACATAGACCAGCCGCCCGTTGATCGTGCCGCTGCCGGTCACCACCCCGTCGCCGGGGATCACCGTATCGGGCATACCGAAATCGGTGCAGTTGTGCTCCACATACATGTCGAGCTCTTCGAAACTGCCCTCGTCGAGCAGGATTTCCAGCCGCTCACGCGCGGTCAGCTTGCCCTTGGCGTGCTGGGCATCGATGCGCTTTTGCCCGCCCCCCAGACGCGCAGCGGCGCGGCGGCGTTCCATTTCGGCGATGTTTGCGGACATAGTGGCCCCGTCGGAAGTTGCGAAGCATCGGGCATGGCGCGCAAACCGGTCGATGTCCAATGTGAACTTGCAAAGTTGCAAAGACCATATTTGCAAAATTGGATCCAGTGTGCGAGTTCCCCGGCGATCGCTGCGAAGGGAAGTCGGCATGGCTATCGCAAAACGTCGCCTATTCGCCGGAGAGCGGCTGAAGGCACTGCGCGCCGAGCGGGCGCTCAATCAGGCAGAGATGGGGGAGTTGCTGGGCATCTCCGCATCCTATCTCTCGCAGCTGGAGCATGACGACCGGCCGCTGACCCCGGTACTGGTCGAGCGGCTCAGCCGGCAGTTCCCGCTCGACTGGCGCGAGATCGGAGCCGGGGAAGCCGAAACCCGGCTGGCGGCGCTACGCGAGGCCACTGCCGATCCGCTGTTCGCCGAGCCGATCGATGCCGCCCAGTTGGCGCGCTTCGCCGAGCAGCAGCCGCTGCTGGCGGACCGCTTCGTCACCCTGCACGAGGCCTATCGCCGCGCCGGGCAGCGCTTGCAGATGGTCGACGAGGCATTGTCGGCCGAAACCGGCACCGCCGCCCGCCTGCCGTGGGAAGAGGTGCGCGACTGGTTCCACCTCGCCGGCAACTACGTCGATAGCCTGGACCGGGCGGCCGAGGCACTGGCCGACCGGCTGGGGGCGGCGCGGCCAGGCGGGCGCAGCCCGGCCACTGCGGCGATGGAGGGCTATCTCAAGGACGCGTTGTCGGTCTCGCTGATCTATGCCGGGCAGGCCGGGCTGCGCTCCTACGACGCGGAGATGGGGCATCTGACCATCGATCCGGGCCAGCCGGACGAAACCCGCCGGTTCCAGCTGGCGCATCAGCTGGCCGCGCTGGCACTGCGCGACCAGATCACCGCCGTGGTCGAAAGCGCCGGTCTGAAAGCCGCAGCCTCACGCCAGCTGCTGTTCGTGGGGCTGAGCAACTATGCCGCCGGGGCGCTGCTCATGCCCTATCGCCGCTTCCGGGCCGAGGCCCGCAGCGTTCGCCACGATATCGACCGGCTGGCGCAAAGCTTCGGCACCAGTTTCGAACAGACCTGCCATCGGCTTTCCACCCTGCAGCGCGAAGACGCCAAGGGGGTGCCATTCTTCTTCTGCCGGGTCGACATGGCCGGCAATATCACCAAGCGGCATTCGGCCACCCGGCTGCAATTCGCCCGGTTCGGCGGGGCCTGCCCGCTGTGGATCGTGCATGAGGCGGTGGCGATCCCCGACCGGATCCTGGTTCAGCTGGCCGAAACGCCGGATGGCGTGCGCTATGTCTCGATGGCCAAGGGACTGGTCAAGCCGAGCGGCAGCTACGACCGCGCGCCGCGCCGCTATGCTGTGGCGCTGGGCTGCGAGGCGGAGCATGCCAGCGAATTCGTCTATGCCGACGGGCTGGCCACGGGATCGGCCCGCGCGGCAGCGCGGATCGGCATTTCCTGCCGCATTTGCCCCCGCCCCGACTGCGACCAGCGCGCCTTTCCGCCCAGCGACCGGGCGATCACCGTCGATCCCGACCAGCGCGGCGTGGTGCCGTACCGGGTGGGGTAGTTTCCTTCCCCGGTGGGCAGGATCGTGTTGCAATCAGACCTTGACGATCCCCAGCTCGATCATGCTGCGCGCGGTATCGAGGATCGAATCCTCGGCCGGACGGGCGGTCCAGCCAAGTTTGGTGCGGGCGTGGCTGGTATCGGCATCGCGCTCGTGACCGAGCTCGCCGATCACCTGGCGCACCACCGGATCGAAGCGGGCGGAGAGCCGCACCAGCCAGTCGGGCAAACGCCGTTTGGGTACCTTGCGGGCCTGTGGGCTCAGCCCGGCGCGCAGGATATCGGCAATCTCGCGCATCCACAGGAACGGGCCTGAGCACAGGAACCGCTCGCCCGCCATGTCCGGCGCGGTCAGGCAGCGCACATGCATGTCCGCCACGTCGCGGACATCGACCACGCCGAACCCGAAATTGGGCAGCCCTGGCAGTGCGCCTTCGAGCATCTTCTTGATCGCCTCAAGCGAGGTCGAATAGTCGCCCGATTGCAGCGGGCCCAGCACCAGCACCGGGTTTACCGTGCAGAATTCGATGCCCCCGCCCTGCTCCGCCACCCAGGCACGCGCCGCGCGTTCGGCCAGGGTCTTCGACTTGACGTAGGCATAGGCATCGGGGCTGTCGACGTTGGTCCAGTCGTCCTCGGTAAAGCGGGACTTGCCCGGCCCGTGGCCATAGGCGACCGCCGCCATCGAACTGGTCATCACGAAGCGCTTCACCCCGGTCGCCTTGGCCGCGCGCAGCGCCCGCAGCGCGCCTTCGCGCGCGGGGACGATCAGCTCATCCTCGTGCCGGGGCGCGCTGGCCGGCAGCGGCGAGGCGACATGGGCAACGTGGCTGCATCCGGCCATCGCCTCGGCCCAGCCGGCGTCACCCATCAGGTCGGCAGCGAAGAACTTCACCCGGCTGTCGTCAACGCCCAGACTGGCGCGCACCGCGCTTTCTTTCACCAGATCGCGGATCGAGGTGTGGACCGTCCACCCCTGCTCCACCAGCTGGCGGATCAGGAACCCGGCGATATAGCCGCTTCCGCCCGATACGAAGACCGTTCCTGCCATTTCCCCTTCTCCCGTTGTTTTTGTCTCTGTCAGAAGCGCAACATGATCCGCCGCGCCAATGCCGGTGATGCCGAATGCGCCAGCTGCAGCACCTTGACCAGCCCCACGTTGGCCTCATCGGCATCCGTTTCCATCGCCCGCACGAACTGGCGGGCGCATTCCTCGGCCGGCATCTTGCGGTTGCCGCGCCCGGCAGTCATCTTGGTCTCGACCACCGGCGGCAAGGCCTCAAGCACGTGGATCGCCGTATCCTTGAGCTGCGCGCGCAGCGCCTGGGTATAGCTGCGCAGCCCGGCCTTGGTCGCGCAATAGACCGGGCCGCCCGCGCGCGGCGCGATGGCCAGACCCGAGGTGACGTTGACGATCATCGCCGCAGGCCGCGCGCGCAGCACCGGCATCAGCGCCGTGATCAGATGGATCGGGGCGTTCAGGTTGAGGAAGATACTGGCATCGGCCGCGGCCAGATCGGGCAAGCCCGGATCGCGAAAATCGTGGTCAGCCCCGGCCCCGGCGTTGTTGACCAGGATGTCGATCGCCCGGCCCTGCACGGCGGCCATCAAGGCCTCGACCCCCGCTTGCCGGGAAAGATCGGCCTCGATCACCTCAAACCCGTCGGCCCGCGTCGCCGCGCAGCGCTCCGGATTGCGGCCCGAGGTGATGACGGTGACACCCTTGGCGCTGAGCTGGCGGATCAGCTGGGCGCCGATACCGTCGGTCCCGCCGGTAACCAGCGCGGTCTTGCCGTTCAGCTGCATAGTTTGCCCATCCCCCTGCTCCGTGGAGGGCGGACCCTAGAATATCAGTGGCGGATTGCAACCAGCCCTTGATCGGCAGGCACCGCGGCCCGGGCATCGAACCGCTCCCGCCAGCGCCGCCCCACGGCCTCGACGCTGTTCCACGACAGCCAGGCCAGGGCCACGGAAACAGTTGCACATACCACCAGCGAGGGCAGAAGCGGCATGGTCTCGCGCGTCACCAGCGCGATCGGATAGTGCCACAGGTACACCCCGTAGGACAGCCGCCCCAGCGCGGTCAGCGGCGCGGCAGACAGGGTCTTTGCCAGCCAGCCCCCGGCCTGCACGGACGGACGCGTCACGGCCAGGATCAGCGCGGCGGCGGACAGCTCTGCCAGCGGCATTGCGGCCAGATACGCGTCTTGCGATCCCCAGCGCGCGAACAGCATGGCCAGCACCAGCGCGGCGCCGGGAAACAGCGGGCTGAACGGCAAGGCAGCGCCGCGTGCCGCGCCATCCCGCTCGCGCAGCCACAGCGCCAGCCAGCAGCCGATCAGGATCCCGGCAAAGCGGACGTCGAACCGGTAATAGGCCGCCAGCCAGCCATCGTGGACAAACGCGAAGGCGCGCCACGCCGCTGCCGCGAGGTAGAGCGCCAGCACGGCCCGGGCCGGGCGCTTAAGCCGCAGGATCGCCGGCAGCAGCAGCGGCCAGACGAGGTAGAAATGCTCTTCGACCGACAGCGACCAGCTGTGCTGGAGATATTCGGGCACGCCCCACAGCGCGAAACCATAGTCGGACAGATAGGCCAGCGTCACCGC
>JABFRE010000053.1 GCA_013141325.1 Novosphingobium sp. | reverse complement strand
GCGGCGCCGGTTGCGCGGCGGGCCAGGATCGCTAGGCTCCCGATCGGGAGAAGCGATCGGGATATCGCGATGGGTCTGGAATCGGCGGCACTGCTGGCACTGGCACTGGTCTTGCTCCAGTTCGCCATCGCCGCCTTCGTTGAGGCGCGCGGGGCTAAGCTTGAGCGGCGGGTGCGGCTGCGCCATCACGCCTATGCCCTGGCACTTGGGGTCTATTGCACGAGCTGGACCTTCTACGGCGCGGTTGGCAGCGCGGTGCGCGAAGGCTGGAACTATCTGCCGATCTATGCCGCGCCGATGCTGGTGCTGCTGGCCGCGCCCAGATTTCTGAGGCGCCTGACCCAGGCGGTGGCCGATGAACAGGCCACCACCGTATCCGATTTCATCGCCGCGCGCTTTGGCCACGATGTGGTGGTGGCGCGGCTGGTAACGGTGATCGCGCTGCTGGGTTCAATCCCTTACGTCGCGTTGCAATTGCGCTCGATCGGCACTGCCATGGCGATCGTCTCGGGCGATCCGGTGGAAGTGCCGGTGATGCTGGTGGCGGCCTTGCTGCTGGCGCTGTTCGCGGTGCTCTATGGCGCGCGCCGGTATGAGTTGGCCGGGCGCAGCGAAGGGCTGGTCTATGCGATCGGGCTCGATTCGCTGGTCAAGCTGGCTGCCCTGGCGGCCGTGGCCTGGCTGGCACTGACGTTCATCAGTGCGGCCGAACCGGCGCGTCTGGCCCAGGGGGCCGCGCAATTGCGCGAGCAATTCCGGCCAGAGCATCTGTCGCTGGAAACCGGGGTGATCGCGCTGCTGGCGGGAATCGCGATCATTGCCTTGCCGCGCCAGTTCTACATGGGTCTGGTCGAGGCCCGCGAGCCGGGCGACCTGGTCCGCGCCCGGTTTGGCCTGGCCAGCTATGTCGGAATCATGGCGGTGCTGGTGATCCCGATCGCGCTGGCGGGGATCACGCTGCTGGGTACGGCGGTGCCGCCCGATCAATATGTGCTGGCCCTGCCCGCAGCGGCGGGGAGCAAACTGGTGGTGGCCGCGGCTCTGCTGGGAGGGGTCAGCGCGGCGGCGTCGATGGCCATTGTCGATACCACGGCGCTGGCGACAATGGTCTCGAACGATCTGGTGTTCCCCTCGGTGCTGCGGGTCGAATCCGCGGCGCAAGAGGGCGCGATAGGTCGCAGGATGCTCCAGGTCCGGCGGTTCTCGATCCTGGTGATCATGCTGCTGGCATTGAGCTGGGCGATGGCAGTGTCGCCGCGCAACTCGCTGGCCTCGATCGGCCTGATCGCCTTTGCGGCGATGGCGCAGTTCGCGCCGCACCTGCTGCTGGCCACCTTCGGCACCGGCCGCGATCCGCTGGCGGCGCGGGCCAGTCTGGCGACCGGATTGGGACTGTGGACCTATACGCTGGCCTTGCCGCCGATCCTGCCGGGCGGCTGGCTGGAGGCGCTGGCGGCCGGCCCGTTCGATCCGCTGCAGCTGTTCGGCATCGGGTCGGCGACGCCGCTGGTCCACGGCGTGTTCTGGAGCCTGGGGGCCAATCTGGCGATCTATGCCGTGCTGGCGGCGCGCGGGATGGGTGCGCCGGATCTGCCGCGGTTCCTGCGCGGGCAGCGCCAGGTCAGCGATCTGGGCGAGCTGGTGGCGCTGACCGCGCGGTTCGTCGGACGCGAGCGGGCCGAGGCGGAGTTTCCCCGCGCTGCCAGGGGTGTGCGAATCGATCGCAGCGCTGCCAAACGCGCGCAGGATCTGATCGCCCGGGTAGTCGGTGCCTCGTCGGCGCGGGCGCTGGTAACCTCGGCACTGGCGGGCGGAACGATGAGCCTGCCCGAAGTCACCCGGCTGCTCGACGAAGGCGGACAGAGCCTGCGCTTTTCGCGGCAGCTGCTGGCCTCGACCTTCGAGAATATCGATGCCGGGATCAGCGTTGTCGATGCCGAAATGAACCTGGTGGCCTGGAACACCCGTTACCTCGAACTGTTCGACTATCCGGCGGGCATGGTCCGTTCAGGCGTACCGGTGGCGGACCTGATCCGCCACAACGCCCTGCGCGGCGATTTCGGGCCCGGCGATGCGGAGTTCCACGTCGAAAAGCGGCTGGGGCACCTGCGCCGCGGGCTGGAACACAGCTTCGAACGGCTGCGGCGCGACGGACGGGTGATCAAGACCGTGGGCGGACCGATGCCCGGCGGGGGCTATGTGATGAGTTTTACCGACATCACCGAAGAAGCGCGGGTACGCGAAGAGTTGCGCCGCACGCTCGACGAGCTGGAGCAGCGGGTGGCCGAACGGACGCAGGAGCTGAGCGAGGTGAACCGCCGCCTGGCCAAGGCCGATCGCGAGAAGACCCGCTTCCTCGCAGCTGCCAGCCACGATCTGCTCCAGCCGCTCCACGCCGCCCGGCTGTTCACCGCCGCGTTGGAGCGCGATGCCGGGGCGGGCTCGGCAGCGCTCGTCCACCGGGTCGACGGGGCGATCGTCGCGGCAGAAGACCTGCTGCGCGCGCTGCTCGATATCAGCAAGCTGGATGCGGGCGGCGTGGTCCCGCGACCCGAGCCGCTGGCTTTGGCGACGTTCCTGGGCGATCTGACCGAAAGTCTGAGGCCGCTGGCCGAGGAAAAGGGCCTCGCGTTGCGGCTGGGCGCCGTGCCTGGGATGGTTGAGACCGATCCCGGCCTGCTGCGGTCGGTCATGCAGAACTTTCTGACCAACGCGGTGCGCTATACCCAGCACGGCGCCGTGCTGGTCGGCGTGCGACGACGCGGGGCGATGTGGCGGATCGACGTGGTTGATACCGGTGTCGGGATCGCGCCGGACGCGCTCGAAGCGATTTTCGGCGAATTCACGCGGCTGGGGCAGGTCGAGGCCGAAGGGCTGGGGCTGGGGCTGGCGCTGGTCGAGCGGATTGCGCGCCTTCTTGGCGGTCGGATCGAGGTTGCCTCGCGGCCGGACCGGGGTAGCCGTTTCAGCCTGCTGCTACCGGCCTACGATGCGATCTGTCCGGCTGACGCGCCGCGCAAGCTGCGGATGGGAAGCACAGGCGCGTTCCGGGCGCTAGATGTGCTGGTCGTCGACAACGACGCCCGGATTGTCGAGGCCACGGCCGCGCTGCTCGGGCAGCTTGGGCACCGTCCGCATGGAGCAGCCGGCATGGCCGGGGCGTTGGCACTGGGGGATGACGTCGATGCGGTGCTGGCCGACTACCAGCTCGACCACGGCGAGAACGGATTGAGCGTGATCGAAGCCCTGCGCGCGCACCGACCGGAGCTGCCGGCCTTGCTGATAACGGCCGAAAGCAGCGATGCCATGCATCAGCGCGCGGCGGCACTGGGTGTGGCGGTGCTTTCCAAGCCGGTCGCCCCCGACGCGATCGAGCGCTTTCTGGCCGAGGCGCTGATCCCCGCAGCTTCAGTGGTGCAGGTCTAGGCCCAGCGAGCGGGCTACCAGCGCTGCCTGTGTGCGGTTGCGCACGTCGAGCTTGCGCATGATCGCGGTCATATGGGCCTTCACCGTGGCCTCGCTCATCCCCAGACTGTGGGCGATCTGCTTGTTGAGCTGGCCTTCGAGCACCGCGAGCAGCACTTTCAGCTGGGTCGGGGTGAGTCCGGCAACCGTGGCCCGGACGCTTTCGACCGGTTCGGCGGCACGCGGCGCGGCGGCGCGCACCGCGCCCGAGATCGCCCCGGCGATGGCCGCTTCGATCGCGCCCAGATCGCTGTCCTTGCGCAGAAATCCGATCGCTCCGAACGCCTGGGCCTCTTCCGCTGCGGCCGATCCGTCGGCGCTGGACACCACCAGGATCGGCACTGTGGGCGCCTCGGCATGGAGCAGGGCGATACCCGAGTAGCCGGTCGCGCCGGGCATCTTGAGATCCAGCAGGATCAACCGCAGATCCGCGCTGTCGCTCACTGCGCGGGCGGCGGAGGCCAGGGTTCCGGCCTCGATGATCCGTGCCTCAGGCAGGACCCGTCCGACCGCCAGCGCCAGTGCCTGCCGAAACAGGGGGTGGTCGTCGGCGATCAGGACGGTCTGGTTCACGCGGTTGCCAGGCTCGGCCGGTTGGCGAGCAGGTGATCGACCACCGAGGGATCGGCGAGCGTCGAGGTGTCACCCAGGTTGCCGACGTCGTTCTCGCCGATCTTGCGCAGGATCCGGCGCATGATCTTGCCCGAACGGGTCTTGGGCAGGCCCGGCGCGAACTGGATCACGTCGGGGGTGGCGATCGGGCCGATCTCGCGGCGCACCCACTGGACCAGCTCCTTGCGCAGCGCGTCATCGGGCTCGACATCGGCATTGGTGGTAACGAAGGCATAGATGCCCTGGCCCTTGATGTCGTGCGGCATGCCCACCACCGCCGCTTCGGCCACCTTGGCATGGGCAACCAGCGCGCTTTCGATCTCGGCGGTCCCCATCCGGTGTCCCGAAACGTTGATCACATCGTCGATCCGGCCGGTGATCCAGTAATAGCCATCCGCATCGCGGCGGCAGCCGTCGCCGGTAAAGTACAGGCCCTTGAAGGTGCTGAAATAGGTCTGGAAGAAGCGTTCGTGATCGCCCCAGACGGTGCGCATCTGGCCGGGCCACGAATCCTTGATCACCAGGCAGCCGTCGCCGGCTCCGTCGATCTCCACGCCCTCGTTGTCGACCAGCATCGGCTGGACTCCGAAGAACGGCAGGCTCGCCGATCCGGGCTTGAGCGCAGTGGCGCCGGGCAGGGGCGAAATCAGCACTCCGCCGGTTTCGGTCTGCCACCAGGTGTCGACGATCGGGCAGCGGTGATCGCCCACCACGCGGTGGTACCATTCCCACGCTTCGGGATTGATCGGTTCGCCGACCGAGCCGAGCAGCCGCAGGCTCTTGCGGCTGGTACGGGTCACGTAGTCGTCGCCTTCGCGCATCAGCGCCCGCAGCGCGGTGGGGGCGGTGTAGAAGATTTCCACCTGGTGCTTGTCGATCACCTGCCAGAACCGGCTGGCGTCGGGATAGTTGGGCACGCCTTCGAACATCAGCGTGGTCGCGCCATTGATCAGCGGACCGTAGACGATGTAGCTGTGCCCGGTCACCCAGCCGACATCGGCGGTGCACCAGTAAATCTGGCCGGGACGGTAATCGAACACGTACTCGTGGGTCATCGACGCCCAGACCCCATAGCCGCCGGTGGTGTGGAGTACACCCTTGGGCTTGCCGGTCGATCCCGAGGTATAGAGGATGAACAGCGGATCTTCCGCACCCAGTTCCTCCGGCGGGCAGTCGGCGCTTTGCGCGGCGGCGCCTTCGTGCCAGTCGAAATCGCGGCCCGGGACCATCGGCACGGCGGCGCCGGTCCGCTTGAGCACGATCACCGTATCGACCGAAGCGACCTTGGTCAGCGCTTCATCGACATTGGCTTTCAGCGGCACGGCCTTGCCCCCGCGCAAGCCTTCGTCGGCGGTCAGCACCACCGTGCTGTCGCAATCCTCGATCCGGCTGGCGAGCGAATCCGGGCTGAACCCGCCGAACACCACCGAATGGATCGCCCCGATCCGCGCGCAGGCCAGCATGGCGACGGCGGCTTCGGGAACCATCGGCAGATAGATCGTGACCCGGTCACCCTTCTTGACCCCGCGGGCCTTCAGCAGGTTGGCAAAGCGGCAGGTATCGGCGTGCAACTCGCGGTAGGTGATCCGCCGCGCCGGTTCGTCCAGGCTGTCGGGTTCCCAGATGATCGCCACGGTATCGCCGCGCGCGGCCAGGTGCCGGTCCAGCGCGTTGGCCGAGAGGTTGAGCGTGCCGTCGCCGAACCAGCGGATCCCGAAATCGGCTTCGTGATAGCTGGTTTCCTTGACCGTGGTGAAGGGCTTGATCCAGTCGATCCGCCGCGCTTCCTCGCGCCAGAAGCCGTCCGGATCCTCGACCGAGCGGCGGTACATCTCGTGGTAGCGCGCCTCGTCGATCAGTGCGGTCTGTGCCCAGTCTGCGGGCACCGGATAGATCGCTTCGCCCATCCCGGCTCTCCTCTTCCATGCAAGCCATGCGGCCAGCGCCGCTTGGCCCGAGCCTAGCGCAGAACGGGCGCGCGGGCGAGCATAGACGATAGTCGTAGGGTGCGCGACCATGGTCCGGATGTCGGAACGCCGATGACACGCCCACCTTGCCACGACCCGAGATTCGACATCGGGACGGGTTAAGGAGAGGGACCAATGAAACAGGGCAAGAGAGCCTGGATCGGCATTCTGCTGGGCGCGAGCGCGCTGGCAATGCCGCAGCTGGCCGCCGCGCAGACCGCGCGTGAAACCGAGCTGGAGCAGCGGCTCGCCCGGCTTGAGGCAGAGATGCAGCAGCTGCGCGCCGACCTGGTTTCGGCGCGCGATTCGCAGGCGCAGGCCAATGCCAGCGCACAGGCGGCCGTGGCCAAGAGCAACGAAACCGCCACCAAGGTTGCCGCGCTGGAAACCAGGCCGCAGGCCGAAGGGATGCGGTCGGGCAGCACCACGATCAAGCTGGGCGGCTATATCAAGCTGCTGGCGTCGAGCGCGCACTACGACGAGGGCGAAGTCGCCACCAACTCGCTCGGCCGCGATTTCTATCTGCCGCAAACCATCCCGACCGGCACCGGCCCGGCCAGCCATGTCAGCGACTTCACGGCCAAGCAATCGCGGTTCTGGCTGAACCTGTCTACCGACGTCGCCGGTCACGTGGTCAAGGGGTATGTCGAAACCGATTTCCAGACTTCGCCCGGCACGCAAGGGTCGCAGCGCACCACCAACGGCTACAACCTGGCGCTGCGCCGGGCCTACATGCAGGTGGACCGGTTTACCTTCGGACAGGACTGGACCACGTTCCAGTACACCGGCGCGCTGCCCGAAAGCACCGACTACGTCGGCGGATCGGAAGGGACGGTCTTCGTTCGCCAGCCGTTGGTCCGCTACAGCGCGCCGCTGTCCAAGCAGACCACGCTGCACCTCAGTGTCGAAAACGCCGAATCCGGCACGGCGACTGTGGGTGCCCCGGCGCTGGTTGAGAACGGCGACGACCGGATGCCCGATTTCGCTGCGCGACTGGTTCACACCGGCAAGCGGATGGAACTGTCGCTGGGCGGCCTGGTCCGCCAGGTCCGGGTCGAGAACGCCGGAGTGGCGGCCTCGAGCGGCGGCTATGGCGTCAGCCTGGGGGGCAAGCTGTTCCTCAACGATGCCAAGAGCGGCGACGTGCGGTTCATGGCGACCTATGGCCACAATATCAGCCGCTATGTCGGGCTGAACTTCGCGCCCGACGGGGTCTATGATCCGGTGTCGGGCAAGCTGCGCGGGGTCAACGTCTTCGCCGCGATCGGCGCAGTCCGCTTGCCGCTCAGCCCGCAGGTGCGCGTCAACCTGATGGGCAGCTATCAGTCGGTCAACTATGACGACCTTCTGACCGCCGCCAATGTCGCCATCTTCAACAAGCAGGCCTGGAGCGGGGCGATCAACCTGTTCTACTCGCCGGTGAAGGCGATCGACCTGGGCATCGAATACCGTCACGGCACGCGTGAACTGGTCAACGGCGCAAGCGGCGCCACCGACCGGGTCGAATTCGCCGCGAAATACAGCTTCTAAGCGATTACAACGGGAGAGGAATCATGGAATTCCACGAATCTGCGGCAGATGTTGCCGCCCTGCCCAAACACCATGTGCCAACCCACGACGAACGGCTGGTCATTACCGCTTCGTCGCTTGGCACCGTGTTTGAATGGTATGACTTCTATCTGTACGGGCTGCTCGCCACCTTCATTTCGAAGGTCTTCTTCGCCGGGGTCAACGAAACCACCGGGTTCATCCTGGCGCTGGGGGCCTTCGCCGCCGGTTTCGCGGTGCGCCCGTTCGGAGCAATCTTCTTCGGCCGGATCGGCGATCTGGTCGGACGCAAGAACACCTTCCTGGTGACCATGGGGATCATGGGCCTGTCCACGTTCGTGGTCGGCCTGCTGCCCGGTTACGAATCCTGGGGCATCGCCTCGCCGGTTATCCTGGTGCTGCTGCGGATTCTGCAGGGCCTGGCGCTGGGCGGCGAATACGGCGGTGCGGCGACCTATGTGGCCGAGCACGCGCCCAACAACAAGCGCGGGCTGTTCACCAGCTTCATCCAGATCACGGCCACCTTCGGCCTGTTCGCGGCGTTGCTGGTGGTGCTGGGCTTCCGCACCTGGATGGGTGAGGATAGCTTTGCCGCCTGGGGCTGGCGTGTGCCGTTCCTGATCTCGATCGTGCTGCTGGCGGTTTCGATGTGGATTCGGATGCAGCTGAACGAAAGCCCAGTCTATCAGAAGATGAAGGACGAAGGCACCACTTCGAAGGCGCCGCTGACCGAAGCCTTCGGCACCTGGAGCAACCTCAAGTACGTGCTGATCTGCCTGTTCGGCGCGGGCATGGGCCAGGCCGTGGTGTGGTACGGCGGGCAGTTCTACGCCCAGTTCTTCCTCGAAA